>NZ_JBEONP010000104.1:0-6147 GCF_040544435.1 Undibacterium sp. GrIS 1.2 | reverse complement strand
CTGGACGCCCAAACTCCGTCCGTAGTCAGAAAGTTCCTGCATAAATGATCGGGGTTGGGGTACTTTTTACTTCAACTTTTAAGTGCACCAACGCCGATCCGAATACTACGGCTGACCACATCTGTAAGACGTCGCGCCGATTGCTGTTACGGTGCTTCGGTTTAATTCAGCTGCATAACTAGTGTTTTCCTGGAGACAAACAGATAGCCCATCAGAGACAGTGTGATAAAGCCGACCGTACTGATCGTGAAATTTGCGCTGGGTTGGAACGACAGATCTGATACCACCATAGTACCTATTCCGGCGAAGCAATATTGGATGCATGTGAGCAGTCCCAACGCATGGGCCCCTTTGTCCCGGAAGTAGTTCGTCACGATCACCTGCACGGGCGGGTTGATGAGGGCCGTGGCCAGCCGCAGTAAGCAAGTACCTAGCGTGATCAGGCCGACGGTAAGCATAGTGTCTTGGGTAAACATTTGGGCAAGGATGACGGAGGTGCCCAGCATAGAAGTATAAATGCCGATTCCGACGATCTTCTGCGGTGTCACGTTGCTCGCGTTGAGCTTGCTCATCATACGATTTCCTAACAGATAAGCCAGAGCGATACCGATGAACAGATAGGCATAGTTGGTTTCACTCATCCCATACTGGTTGATGTACATGAAGCTGGAAATGCTGATAAATGCATAGAAAGCGGCAAACGCGGCGCCGACAATCAACGCGAGACCCAAAAAGTAGTTGTTCTCGAGAACACTGTAGTAACTCAGGAGATGCGTCTTCATGCTGAAGTTGGCGCGAAACTCTTTTTGCCGATGGTTACTCTCGCATATCACCACCCACGCCCATGCGAATAAGGGAATTTCGAACAGTGCGATGGCCCAGAAGCAATTGCGCCAGTTGGAGACTTTCACGATCCATGCGCCCAATACCGGTGCGAGGATCGGCGAAAGAACCAGTCCGACTACCAACAAGCCGGTAGCGTGAATCTGCGCCTTCTTGTCCATAGTATCCTTGATGATCAGCCTTAAGACGATATAGACCGCCGCACTACCCAGTGCCTGCGCGGCTCGTAACGCGATCATGGCAGGCATGGCAGTACACAGCGCGATCCAGACCGAGGCGGCGATATGTATGAGCAGACAGGAAAGAACCACAGAACGGCGTCCCCACAACTCGCTGACAACGCCGATAAACAGCACGAAGAACGCTTGGCTGTAGTTGTAGACTGAGATAGTTAGATTGCTCACGTCCATTGATACGCCGAATTCGCGGGCAATCAGGGGCAAGCCGGACAGGAAAATATCCGTGCATGCCTGGGTGGAGAAAAGAAGTAATACCATAAGGATGACAGGGGGGGGGCGAATGCCATTTGAGTTCATAGAATAATCCTGCAAATAATGTGTTCAGTGACAGTCCAGCGCTAAGAGTTGCTGGGCCAAAGGCGGGCGGACGTCTGGACTGGTAAGGCCGTCCTCCCAGGCGCGGCGGAGCGCGACTTGCAAGTCTGCATACTCGGAATCAGACACGTTCGCCGGCCTGTTTTCGCGCATCGCGGTGGCGATGTGGCGTAGCTGTTCCAGTTGGTCGCCGATATAAAACGGTAGCCGCACGTCGCTGAGGTCGACTCGGTGGCCGTCCGGCAAAATGCGCGTGTCACGCTCGAAATCGATGCTGAAGCGGCCTATCTGGATTAGGATGTAGCGCGAGTGGCTGCTGTTCTCGGAGCAGTGCGAAACCCGGTGAATGGTATTGGCGGGCACCTGCACGACCTGACCCGGATGAAAAAGACAGGACTGGCCGCTCTCCGGTAGTTCTAGCAACAGACGCCCAGAGGCGCAATAAGTAATATCGGAAATATACGTATGGCGGTGAAAGGCTAGGTTCTCGCTACCTACGTTATAGATGCATACACGGATATCGCCAGCGAAGGAAAATTCTTTGAAGTCCATTGCTCACCTCCCTTGATGAATTAGACTTGAATCGGCCGCCGCGAAAATCGCCCAGTCCTGCGCGACCACCTTAGCGGCATTCACGAACGCTGCCGCGTAGTTGTTCTGATTTTGCCAGTACTGCGTGACCGGTCCGAAGGAATACAGATGGTCCGAATGGCGCGTGCCAGCTATCGTTGCGTGCGCCACCCGAAAGCTGCTCGACTCCGCAGCAGCAACGCCGCCCGTCCGATAGCCGTCCTCGCTGTATTCCAGCAGCTCACCACTTTCCAGCAAATGACGGATGAGTTGGGATGGATGGCGGCGCATGTCGTAATTGTGGCCATGGGATCGGATCACGATATCGGGCAGAACCGCTCTTTCGTCACCACCGATCGTGAACGCAGCACTGAATTGCTCCTGATAGCCAAGGCGTACCGTCGACAGTACTCCGGCCTCGACTAGCGCGACGAGTTTCTTCGCGTTCTGTAGGGGAATCGGCACGGCGGTGCGGATGAAATGAGTATCGAACTGGCTGTCGTAACGGAGCTTGTCCGCAGCCCTCAAGTGCTCATAGAAGCGCAAGCGGCGCGCACGCAGCACGATGGCGTGGACTATGCGTTCGCTGCGTTCGCCGCGGATTTCGGTCAAGAGCTTGTCGTAAGCGCTGGCAAACGGTGGAGCGGCGACATCGTTGAAACTAAGCCGCCCGTCGCTCGCAGCGGCTAATTCGGCGTCAATCAGCGCGATCACGTCGTCGAGCAGGACTGTCCCGTGGTTGCTTTGCCTTAGCTCGTTGATGGCGTTGTCTTTCAGATAGCGGAACTCGTCATTCAAAAGAGGCCAACGCACGCCGGGGAAGAATCCCGAGCGCGAGCCAGCGATAATCTTGACGTCCTCCACCCCGAAGTAGTGCCAGTCCGGCTCGAAGCTCCGCGCTAAACCGTCCGCACCGTATACAAACCTGCCATGTTCACACGCGCTCAAGATGGCATCGACCGCGCTCGGCCCCATGCCTTGGACATACACCGTGAGTTGCCGTTGTCGGTGTGCCTGCTGATAAGCCAACATACTGACATGAATGTTTTCCGGGGGGTAAGGCGAAGCCAGCACGGCGGTGCTGGACTGTTCGCTGGGCCAATGGCCAGAGGCCAACAACACTTTGTCCAGGTGCTCGAGGCGGGTAACCGCGCCACTGGTTCGACATTGGATCGTCAACGCGAAGTGGCCGTCGCGGGTCGCGCCGTTGATCGCTTCGTGACCGTTGAAAGTGCATACCGATATTCCGTGGCCAGCTGCGCGCTCGCTCGCCTGCTTGAAGCGGCTCGACAGGTACATGCCGAACAGGGCACGCGGATAAAACGCCGTTGCGACTGGTTCCCACTGTTCAAGCTGGGTGCTTGGATCAGAAGCCAGTATCAGTTCAGGGTGGTCAGCGATGATCTGCTCGCGGCGTTCCCGCATCCAATCGAGGAAATCATTGTCGAACAAGGACATTTTTTCTGCCGGGTTATTGCACAGGTGGTATGGTGCGCTGCAGTCGCTGCCATATGGAAATCCGGGCCCGTTCGTCGGCTGGCGTTCGACGGTGGTGATGACAATGTCACCTCGCAGGACGGTGTCACTGTCGATGCTCCGGCATAAGGTGTCGACCAGGTGCCAGAGCATGCAGGTGCCGGAGAATCCGGTGCCAATGATGCAGTAGCGCGTCATCAACGCAGGCCGTCCAGCGCGATTTTGATGCGCTGTGCCGCGCGGGTCAGCACCGCGCTGTCCCTTCCGCAATTGATCCTAACGAAATGCCGATAATGATCTTTCCCGGCATAGCCTTCCGCAAAATGCTCTCCCGAAATGGTCGCCACACGTGCTTCTTGCAACAGGAACTGTTCTGCATGGGTATATCCCAGCTGCTGGTATCGCTTCGCATAGGTTGACAGGTCAGCGAAGATGAAATAACCGCCTTGGGGTGTATGTACTGATAACTGACAGGCCCGCAGCAGTGCGATCATCTCTAGCGCACAGTTGCGCGCCTGGGTCGCTCGGCGATGTGCCACCTCGTCCATGGCCTCTTCCATTGCGTGGAAGCAGGCCACCTGGCCGTAGGTGCCGGCGAACGAATTGAGGTTGACTTGGACGTTGGCGGCGACCGCGATGAACCAGTCCGGCGCGTACATATAGCCGATCCGGTCGCCGTGCATGCCGTACGTCTTGCCCGGGCCCGTCACGTTGACTACACAATCTCTCATGCGGTAGGCGCCGACCGTGAGCGCGGCGAATGCCTTGGCTCTTTCGTTGAGGATATGGGCTTCGTACGGGCAGTCGTAGATAACTATCATGGGCGCCAAGCCATCCTCTGCTCTATCGATGTTGTGTTTGGCGACGACGGCGCCCAACGCCTGCAATTCCGACGTCGTGTATACCTTTCCGGTCGGGTTGATGCAATCGCCCAGAATGATTAGCTTGGTGTTGGGGGTGATGGCGTCACTCAAGGCGTTAGCCGACACGCCTTTTTCGATGAGCGCGTCGGACTGGACAAACACGGGGGTGCCCCCATGCAGACGGATCATGTCGGCGTAGTGTGGCCAGTTGGGCAGCGGCACGATGACTTCGTCGCCTGAGTTCAGCAGACTATGCAGTACGACCGCGATGGCGCCCTTGATGCCCCCCGGCGTGACCATGATCTCGGTCGCTGGATCATACGTAACGTCGTGCACGCGTGCAACGCGCTGCGCAATAGCCTTGAGTAAAAAATCGAATCCCTTGACGGGAGCGAACTGGTGGATAAGGTGCGGGGTATTCTTGATGAAGTCGATTACGCCTTGGTCGATACGCAGATCGGTGGGCGTGTCGAGAGTACCGATGCTCAGGTCGATGATCTTGTCGGGTTCTGCATAGCCCTCGTTTAACTGAGCGATGCGCATACGCATACCGTGAGTAATCGACTCGCCGATGCTGAGTGCGGCGTGGGAAAAGACGTTATTTAATGGCTTAGTCATGTTGTCATCCTATTGGGAGAGGCCATTAGACATCCGCGGCGCAAGACAATTCGCCGCGCACGTGGCCATTCCATGGTGTTTAATTGGCAAGCTGCGCGGCGTGGCGATACATACCGTTCCACATGTGATGCTGGATCTTTAGCGTTTGGTCGATACCATAGATAATATCGGCTAGGTCGGCTTCCGACGAGCAGTTATTCAGAACACATTGCTGCGCATCTGCGGCGTGGCGATCCTCGACACCGCTATCGAGATGGCAATTGAAATAAACCTCGACGTCATGGGTGTAGCGTTTTTGATCCAAATTGTGGCGGCTGGCACCGAACGCGTCACGGAAATGCGTAAGCATGATGCTCGCGTGAGTTTCAAGGGCGTACGCAACTCCCAACATTGTTCGATAATTCATTCCCAGCAATTGGTTTACTTTGGAGCGGTAATCCTTAGTTTCTTCTATCACCAGCGCGAATGCTTTATCGTTGCGCGTGCCATCGCGGCGACCTTCCAAGTCCCTGACTTTCAACGCAGGCAGGTCAAACTCGAACTGACCATACAGATTATGCGAATTTTCCATAAGTAACTCGTGGCAATGCGATTTTTTACCATCACCGCATTCCTCGTTGAGAATATACGAAAACAAGATTAGAGTGTCTTGGTCGTGTTCTTTCGCCGCGTGGCCGCAGATGTGGGCGATGCCGATTACAGTAGCCATCGTCCGATAGAAAAAATTCGCCCGATGAATCGCAAACAGTGTCGGCGTTAACTTGGTTTCTTTCAAAAGTTTGAAATAGTCGTTGGTGAAGACTGGATGGTCTGCCAGTTCGTTCATATAGCTCAATAACTGTTGCTGCATCATTTCTCCTTGGTTTTGTCCAATATTGAGTGGGTTAGAGTTGTAGATTTTATATCGTTGGTAAAAAATAATGTATGTGGAAATCACTAACTATTAAATATTGTTAAATTATGTTAGCAATTGATAAACTATTCAGACCGTAGCTCCATGGAAGCCAGTGATCGAGCAGCGGCTAGGGCAAGCCATGACAGCGGTCATTCGTGACAACAGCGCGGCCTTACTGTCGGCTAAACCAGTCGTTGTTTAAGAAAATCGTCGTTTATATGGGCTTTACGCAGGGTTCTGTCGCAATAGCGAACCCAAGACGGAGTCTTGGCAGACGGATTCCGCCTATCATTAAACAGAGCGGATTTTTCCTGCCAAAGCATAAAAT
>NZ_JBEONP010000103.1:0-6260 GCF_040544435.1 Undibacterium sp. GrIS 1.2 | reverse complement strand
GGGTCGTGGCTCATGCCTTCTCCTTAACTTTGAAACGAAGGAGTGTGGCGCGTTCATTTCATCATTGCTAGATGGTTGCGTCGGACGCTTACACTACAGCACGGATATCGCATGGTCATAGGTTAAATTCTCCCATGGTAGTCCGGTCACCAATGCGCGAAGTTGATCGTGGTTGAGGTCGACACAAACTGTTGTGCCGTTGTTCCAGACAAACCTGCCTTTATTCAGGCGGCGTGTTGCTAGCCAAATACCAAATCCGTCATAGACCAAGACCTTGATGCGTGTCGAGCGTTTGTTGGCAAACAAATAGGCATGATGAGGGCGTGCTGCACCGAACACCTTGACCACCCTGGCCAGAGCAGTGTCCATGCGCGACGCGCATATCTATCGGTTCGGTCGCCAGCCAGATCGACTCGATCCGGATCATCGTAACCAGTTCTGCAGCCAACCGGCACATTCAGCAGCAGAGGCACTCGGCCAGCGAACCGTGATGGTTGCTGCGCCTCGCCTGACTTCGATAACAATATCCTGCGTCGCAACGGTTTCGGGTTTCCCCGCCAATTGAAGCGGGATAAATTCCGCTACTGGTCTGACTGCCGACGATCCTGGTTGTTCCATTGCCGTCGCCCGTTCATGGGCTGTCAGCCAAGTTCGCAGCATATTGGCGTTCAAGCGGTAATGCAACGCAATCGCTGCAATCGACACACCAGGCTGCTGACATGCCTTGATTGCCTGGGCTTTAAATTCTGCGCTGTGGCGCCGCCGCCGCTGTGGCGCTATTAAATCTGGTTCATTCATCGTGTACATGTGTCCATTAATTACGTGGACACGATACTCTGTGATTTAGCGCAGGGACTCAAGATGGGGTCGCCAGGTGCTTACAGCCAATTGTGTTTAATTTTAGTATATCTAAAGAACGTATTTGATGGAATAGAGAGATGCCTAACTCAAGTACATATTTGAATTAAATTAAATGGGTACACTTTACAAAGATAATAAAAACGGAGACTAAAAAATCGTCTCCATTTTTATTTCAAAGCACGGAATTATCTAATTAAGGCTTCAATTGTCCCCGGATTTCTCCATCCTTATTTTCTGCGCTATGAACATTGACATAAAGATTTCCTGCTTTGTAACTTGCATACTGTTCTTCGGTAAGTATTGATCCTGATGGCACTGCCCAACTGCCATCACCAGACTTGACTAAGGTAATAATCGGCGGACCTTTTCTTCCTTCAGCGCCCAAATGTATGTGAGCCATCGTTCCAGCCAACCCGGTAGTCATAACCATACCGCTCACAGTTCTGTCCTTGTTGACGATGATACTCCCCGAGCCCTGCGCAGAAGTTTGCACTGCCGGAGTTTCTTCTGATCCTACCAAATTTACTTTTGTTTCAGTTGCATAAGCGGAACTAACGCTAAGAAATACACTACAGCCTAACAATAATGCACTCAATTTAGTTCGCGAATACTTTTTTGAGAACTGGCTTTTCATTGCGAGCTCCTCGACGTGTCATAGAAATTATGTAAATTTTCAATCCAAGTACTATCGGCCATGTCTGGCCAGTGATCTGAATCAAAGCCAGGAGCATTTTCGAAACGCTCCTTCTGTATGTTCAATACAAACCGCTTATTTTCAGTATCTAGTTTAAGTGCGCTCCATGGAACTGCAAAGAGTTTTGCGCCTATGGTAAATAGGCCACCGTGAGCAAGAACGGCGTAAGCCACTTTACCTGTTCGTACATCAAGCATGATTTCTTTTATTTCCCCTAAATGCTCATCCTCAGCGTTATGAACATTATCGCCAATCAGGGTATTAGCTCCCATTAATTCAGGGCCAGGACCTTTATTATTACCCGATCCATTTATCGCATACATACCCAAGGTATCGCGTGATTCGTAATTCATATTAGTTCTCCTCTCAATTGAATGAGATTGTAGATTGAACTTTCTTCTTATTCATGTCCGTTCGATACCGCACAAAAATAAACAATATGAAATTAATGAAGTTTTCTCTTAGGAAATTATTTCTTGCCCTCTGTAAAAATAGTTTTTAACAAATGTGAGACAGCGCACATACAGCATCGTCGATGATCAATATGCTCAGGCTGGTCTTTGTTGTTACCTCGCTTTTTTTGGAGATATTTATGCCGCTCAAAATTACAGATGCAATCAGCCTTCTAGTCTCAGATCATCAAACGGTAAAGGCTTTATTTGAACAATTTAACGAACTAAGTGACCGATCAAAGGTAAGCAAAAAAAAGGTTGCGGATGCAATTTGTCGTGCTCTACTAATTCATGCACAGATCGAAGAGGAAATATTCTATCCTGCGGTCAAAGAAGTAATAGAAAGTGATGAGTTAATGGATGAAGCGGAGGTAGAGCATGCGAGTGCTAAAGAGTTGATCGAACAAATTCAGGACATGGATCCAGATGATGATTTATATGATGCAAAAGTGAAAGTGCTCTCCGAACAAATCGAACACCATGTTAGGGAAGAAGAGGATGAAATGTTTCCTTCGGTCCGAAAAACGAGATTAGATCTAGTAACCCTCGGTGAAGAAATGAGCGAACGGAAGGAGCAACTTTAAATTTCCAATATGGCTTCACTCAGACTTTACCGTTCAAATGAAAATAAAACTAACGACGAAATACATGCAGAGCACATGCACAATCATTCTAATGGAGCAAATATGCTTGCAGTTGATAACGATCATTCATCCGGTGAAAGAATTTCAGGAGTCTCATGGGCTGCCATCTTGGCAGGTGCGATGGCGGCCGCGGCGCTTTCATTAATATTATTAATGTTAGGTGCTGGTTTGGGTCTGTCTACCATATCGCCTTGGTCTTATAACGCCTCTGTAATGGGTATCTCAGCGATTGCATGGATTACGTTTATGCAGCTTGCGGCATCCGGAGTTGGCGGATATTTAGCAGGTAGGTTGCGAAGTAAATGGAGTAACGTGCACGATAACGAAGTGTATTTTAGAGATACCGCTCACGGGTTTCTTGCATGGGCTGTTGCGTCCTTAGTGACAGTCGGCTTATTCGCAAGTGCGACTCAAAGTATTCTCAGCGATGTGTCAAATGTGGGCGCTAGTACAGTCAACGCAACAGCAACTACGGCGAATAATATGAAGAATACTTCCGTAGATTATTTTTCAGATATGTTGTTGCGTTCAGACGATGGTTCTGTAGATATAAATGTTAGTGCAGGTGCAGAAGTAGGGAAAATTTTATCAATGGACATTCGAAGCGGTACTTTAAGCCCGAACGATCGCGATTACCTATCTAAAATGGTATCCAAACGCACGGGGCTCAATCAAATTGATGCGGAGAAACGTGTTGACATCATTTATACACAATTTAGTAAATCTGTCACAGACGCTAAGAACACCATCAAGGAATCTGCTGACAAGGCACGCAAGGCGGCTGCTAACTCTGCTTTGTGGATGTTTGTAGCGTTGTTGATCGGCGCGTTTGTTGCCAGTCTAGCCGCGACGTTTGGCGGGCGTCAACGAGACAGAGCTCATCTGCTCGACTAAGTATTTTTTTCAGGTGAAAAAAACAGCATCCATTTTTTAATCAATCTTGTAGTTCATTGGAGACAATCATGCGTTCAATTTTACTTTTGCTACTTGGCATTCCTATTCCTATCGTCATTCTGATTGCATTATTTGTTCATTAAGCTATTCAACCTATCAACGCTCAGTCTTGAAAATCTTCGAAAAACGTCTAGAGGAGGGAAGCAAGATGTCAAATCTTTTAAATTTGAACTCTGATCAATTTAAGTACGATCCCCGAATAATTTATTGAATAAGCTCATCGACCATTTACATCTAAAAAATGATGCTGAACTGTCTAAAATGTTGGAGGTAGCACCTCCTGTAATTAGCAAAATTCGGCATCATAAATTATCTGTCGGTGCTTCGTTAATGATCAGCATGCATGAAATTAGTAACATTAGCATCAAAGATTTACGAATGTTGATGGGAGATAAACGCGACACATTTTTTGCTTCAGATCCATAATTTAGAACGAGTCAAACAATTTCAATTACTTTTTGAGTTCATAATTTTATTTCGTTTTTGCGTTAGACGATAAGAGAAAATTAAAAATACGAATTTACTTAACCAAATTTCAAAAAGAGGTACGAGTATGCACTTAGAAAATTTAAAAGTAACAGGAATGACTTGTGACGATTGCTCCAATAAAGTAGCACAAGCGCTAAAAGCAGTTCCCGGCGTAAATGAGGTAACAGTGTCGTTCCAAGACGGCGAAGCTAACGTGCAGTATGACGAAGTAAAGTGTTCACCAGATCAATTAAAAGAGGCTGTCAAGGTAGCGGGACTCGGGGTGGATCCAGGGAATATTGCAGCGGGCATGACGCCTAAAAATTGTTGATATTTATAATTTTGGTTTTATTTATTTATCAATTTATACCGCGTCATTTGGTATAAAAAATATGATCCCAAAAGCCACTTGTTACACCAAATTGGCTAAGTTTTTTTGAGCGTTGATGATGCAATGCATGTTGACGTTTCCGTTTTAACAGCCACATATGTTCAGTGTGCCAGTGGTGCATCGCATGATGCGTAATTGTATAAATTAAGTAGCCGATTAAAATGCCAAAGGTTGACGCATACGCTTGCCACAGATCAGTTAAGATTAATATTGGTAGAAATACCAATCCAAAAATTAATGTAGCGCTCAGTATGGTAGGAGTACAAATTAAAGCCGTAGGTCGTTGGTGGTGCTCAGCATGCCACGTGCTGAAAGGGCGAATACCATGCAGTACAAAACGATGCAACACATACTCGATCAATGTCCAACTTAAAAAGCCCATTATCGCTAATAGTGCCAATTTGACTATATGTTCTCGTGGACTTAAAGCTAGCAAAGATACTGCTAGCACGAACGATGTAAGTCCATAAAAAGCGAAATCAATTTGATAGGTCACTTTAGTTTGTTCAAGACTGAAAATTTGCATTTCGCTCCTTCTAAATAGACCTTTAAAGGCGACTTTACGAGAGTGAATAATCTCTATTGCTGATAGTAAGTAAAACAGTTTGAGGCGTCTGTACGATGTCGAACATAGATTGGAATTGGGTCTTTCATTGATCTAATGAATGTGATGGATTTACCTTCTCAACACCGCCTATTCGTATTATCTATTTTTGCATTTTATTTAGAATGCGACAACGGATAATGTTAGCGATTCCAATCGGGAATCACTTTTGAGCTGCTGCCTAAATCTCGCTTTTAAATTAACGTTGGAGTATCAAACGATAAGATTCGTTATTTGAATTTGATGAGATTTATGTTTGAGTCTTCTACTGAATCTAGATAGTTCAGGGTTAATTATAGATAGCAATCGAGCGGCGATGAAACGAACGTATGCCTTTTATCAAAATTTATCCTATGCTTAAAGGAGACGATAGGGTCTTTGTAAAAACGAGGGGGAGTGACGATGCGGCGGCGAGCTTTACTTCAACTGATTTCTTTGTCAGAGTTCGTTCATTTCAATGCTTTAGCGCAAGACGATAGAACCCTACACATTTCTACTCTGATTTGCGCAGATCCTGCTACGTATGTCGCCGAAAAAATTCTTGAAACCGCTTATCGCAGCTTGGGCTGGAACTTGAAAGTCCACTATTTACCCGGCGAGCGCTCGCTCCGTAGTGCCAATAACGGTGAAATGGATGGTGAGCTATATCGTAAATTTGGCATGGAAAACGACTACCCTAATCTTCTCGTCGTACTGGTACCATTACTTACTTACGAAATTGTTATATTCACTAACGGTATTCGTTTCATAGTAAACGGTTGGGATAGTCTACGTCCCTACACAATAGGTTATGTTCGAGGAATAAAAATTATCGAGCAAAACGCTGTGGGAATGAAACTAGAACCTGCTCCTAAAATACGTCAAGCATTTCAGAAGATGTTATTAGGTAGGTCGGACATTGTGGTGGCAAATCGTGTATCTGGATTGGCAGCCCTGCGTGAAATGAATCAAACTAACGCCACCATATTAATGCCCCCACTTACTACTTTTTCAGTATTTCATTATCTCAACAAAAAGCATAGAACATTGGTGCCCGGTCTGACTACTGTTCTGCAAAAAATGTACAAAGACAAAACGATAGAAAGTATTCAGAATTCAGAGGTTCTTGCAAAACGAAACACCGGAGAGTAATTTTATTGCGAGAAGCGCAAAATAGATGAGAAAGGAGCGGCCATTTCTGGCAAGATGAAAG
>NZ_JBEONP010000102.1:0-6285 GCF_040544435.1 Undibacterium sp. GrIS 1.2 | reverse complement strand
CAGGACCGTGAAACGACTCCGCGCCAATGATAGTGCTGCAACCAGTGTGAAAGTAGGTCATCGTCAGGCTTTTATTCCGCAAAGCCCTTAACTCCGCAGAGTTAAGGGCTTTTGCCTTTTTGCAGAGCTTCTTCCCTTGCCTCCCGCTCCTGAAAATAAAAAGGAGCCGCAGCTCCTCTCTCTGGAAGCGCATTTGCCGGTAATCCCCCCCACAAAAAAGTATCAGTTGAAAGTAGAATTTTCTTAAATACGATTTTGAGGAAGTTTTACATGAAAACATCACGCTTTACGGAAAGTCAGATTATCAATATCTTGAAGCAATCCGAATCTGGCACGCCGGTTCCGGAGTTTTATCGCGAGTATGGGATGAGTTCGGCTTCGCTCTATAAATGGCGCAGCAAATACGGTGGCATGGACGCGTCGATGATGACGCGGATGAAGGAGCTCGAAGACGAGAATCGGCGGCTCAAGAAAATGTACGCCGAAGAGAGGCTGGAGGCGGAAATCATTTCGGAGGCGATGCAAAAAAGTGGTGACGCCATCTCAGCGGCGTGAGATGGCGCAAGCGACAGTTAAGGCGTATCGCATTAGTGTTATCCGGTTGGCTAACAGAGGGGGTCGATCCGTGGAGCAAAACGCTTCCACAGCTCATGTTGTAGATCGGAGAGAACAAGTATGCGCATAGTTATTTTGATAGGTGAGAATGGGCGGATTCAAATACGAAGAGCAACATTGAATAAAAAGTCAAAGGGTCAGATGCGATAGCATTCTGCCTTTTGACCAGCCAGTCGAAAGTTGCCGAATATGCACTGCATGGGGGTGCGGATCGCACGTTGACCCACCCTGCCGATTGAATATTGCCCCAGGGCGAGTTGCTGTTTCTTGAACCAGCAATTGTGGATAAGCCTAACAAATAGTTAGTTTTTAACCTATTTATTTATCGTGTTACCCGGGTAAGAAGTTGCGGGGTAGTCACGAAGGGCGTAGCCCGAAGTGACTACCCCGCGCGCAAACTTAAAGCATGTCCTCTTCATTTTCTATTTTCCCTCCCTTGCGTCCTTGTTCACGAGTTTGAATTCTGACTTTGGCAGCGGAACTGCTGTGATGGAAGCGATAAGACTCATTTCCAGTTTCGACGATATGACAATGATGCGTTAGTCGATCCAGCAAGGCAGTCGTCATCTTGGCATCACCAAATACACTCGACCATTCCGAGAAGCTGAGGTTGGTGGTAATTATCACACTGGTATGTTCGTACAATTTAGAGAGCAGATGAAACAGCAGTGCGCCGCCAACCTGGCTGAATGGGAGATATCCAAGCTCGTCTAAAATGATGAGGTCTAGTCGACTCATTTGCAGCGCCAGTCGTCCTGCCTTACCGTCTCGTTTTTCCTTTTCTAGTAAATTGACCAGATCCACGGTCGAATAGAAGTGTACCCGCTTTCCTTTCGTTGTAATGCCAGAGGCAGCAATTGCTGTTGCGATGTGAGTCTTACCTGTGCCTGGCCCACCAATCAATACCGCATTCTGCGCAGTGTCTGTAAATGCTAACGTGGCCAGTTGTTTGACTAGCACCTGATCGACACTGGAGGAACTAAAGTCAAATCCAGCCAGATCACGATGTACCGGAAACTTTGCCATCGCCATTTGATGACGCAATGATTTCATGCCGCGCTCAGTAAATTCCGCATGAAGTAGATGTTCAATAATCCATTGATATGGCTCTGTTGGTGTAGTGCCCTGCGTTACTAATTCTGCCCAGGCGCTTGACATCCCGTGAAGGCGTAAAGAATTTAATTCCGCTGTGATGTTGATCATGATTATTCTCCTTGTGTGCTAGTTGTGACGTCATCCAGTTCTCGTAAGCTGTCATAGCGTTCGGTATTGGCTACTGGCACTTCTTTTAATTCCAAACTGGTTTCCACAGTCTCTGGTACTGGACTCCCATCCCATCTTGCTAACACGTTTAGAATGTGTTCGGCACTGAGTGCACCAGACTCGTTGACTAACTCAACGGCAACCAGCAGGGCATCCAGTCCTGCAGTCGGCACGGTAGCTAATACTTGCGCCATAATCCGATCACCACCTGCATAGCGCATCAGTCCTTGTTTCAATCGCTTCAAAGGCGCTGGCATGTCTGCAAAGGGAGCACCGTTTCGAAGCGCACCGGGTTTCCGCTGGATCAGAGGGATGTAATGTTGCCAGTCGTAGCAGACCAGAGAGCGCTCCGTTATCCGGAGATGGCGGGCAACAATCACATCATTGGCGATAATGCTGACGTGATTGGGATAGAGACGTGTGCTGACCAATTGACCGGCCAGTTCACAGGGAACGGAGTAACGATTGCGGTGCGCGCTGATAAGACAGGTTGAAGATACTCGAGCTAGTTTCTCAACGTATTGAACTGTCAATACCTCTACATACCCCAGTAAAAGATGCGTTGATGTGGAGTTCAGAGGGCTTCTCTTATTTGAGTACTTCAGAAATAACATTAGAGTCTGGTAAGCCAATCGCTTATCTGACAACTGAACGTTCATTGAGCATTTTCTCAACGATTTATCAACCTTTTAATAATGTTGACGCCAGTGCAGAAATTGTTATTTGTGGGGATGCGGGTAGATCGGTTGCCTGCTTTCCTTCTAAATTACATCCATCCCCATTAATTTTAGCACCGCTTGTTGATCGCATTCGATTACCTGTTGACGATGCTCTTGCTGGTAAGACTGATATCCGCACGGGGACTGATTATCGAGGAAAAAATGTCGTTGCCGCTTATTCGCATATTGGCGCAACAGGTTTGGCATTTGTTTCAAAAGTAGATACGGTTGACTTGTATCAACCTATTAATTTTTTATTGTCTCGTTCGTTGATTGTTCTTTGCATTTCACTCATGATCGGAATATTAATATTGAGAAAGGTCGTCGGCCCATTGCTGGACGATATTGTGAAATCGGAGACGCGTGCCTCTCGCAGCGAAAAGCAGTTAAAAGAAACTACGGAGAACTTACCAGCACTGATTGCTTATATCGATAAAGAAGAAAAATACCAGTTTGCCAATGCGTATTATCAAAAATTTCTAAAAATTGATCCTAAAACGATGCTGGGAAAAACTGTTTTAGAAATGTATGGCAAAAAAAATTATGCCAACATGGTTGCAGGGATACAAACAGCCATGAAAGGCGAAGCTATTCAGTTTGAACGTCAGCAAATGGTAGACGGTTTACTGACTCACTTATCGGTCAGTTTTACGCCAGATGTTGCAGATGATGGTTCGATTTCTGGAATTTATGTCATGGCACTAGATATTACTGCTAGAAAACAAGCCGAACTAAAACAGGCGGAATCGGAGGAACGCTTAAGAACAATTGCCGATAATCTTCCAGCACAAATTGCGTACATTGATACGCAACAACGCTATTTGTTTGTTAACGCCGCTTTGGCAAAATTTGTCGGAAGCGATCCAGAAAAAATGATTGGCAAGTTAGTTAGTGAGACACGCAGTTCAGAGTTATATACATTTATATCCCCTTACATCGATCAAGTTTTAAACGGGGAATGGGTGAGATTTCAAGGACAAATTTTATATGACGGGAAAATTTTACATTACGAATCTAACTTTGTACCTGCCAGGACAGAGGCAGGCGATATCAATGGTTTTTATTCGATGACTTTTGACATTACTGACAGGGTAAAAGTTGAATCAATTAAAAATGAATTCGTGTCTACCGTTAGCCACGAGTTGCGCACACCACTCACTTCAATAAATGGGGCATTAGGATTAATCATTTCGGGTGTTGTGGGAGAAGTACCGGCTAAAGTAACTGATTTAATGGTAATCGCACGCCGTAACGTCGACCGGCTCATTCGTCTGATTAATGATATGTTGGATATTGAAAAAATTGAAAGTGGCAATATCGTTTTTGATATTCAAAAACACGATTTAGTCAGTCTGATTCAAAATGCCATGGAGTCAAGTTCTTCCTATGCGGCTCAATATCGGATATGGCGTCCATCTCCAATTTACCTGCTCGTTAAAAGAAGCTCCCTGTTATGTTGATCAGGATAGGATTACACAAGTGATTGTTAATCTAACTTCCAACGCAAGTAAATTTTCGGACGAAGGAGGGATCGTCGACATTACCTTATCCTTGAACGCTGAAAATTGGCTGATCGAGGTGACTGACCGAGGATGTGGAATTCCAGAAGAATTTTACGATAAAATTTTTATGAAATTTTCTCAGGTTGATGCCAGTAATACGCGGAAAAAAGGAGGGTCGGGCCTAGGATTAAGTATTTGTAAGCCAATTATTGAACAAATGGCCGGAACCATACGATTTACCTCAGTTGTGGGATTAGGCACTACCTTTTATATAGAGCTTCCGCGGATAATTTAAAAACTTTTTTCAAGTGACAGAGCATGAAATTGATTCCCTTTGTCTCATGTGACTTACTTCTTTCTGTTATCAGAGCCGATGTCAGGCTCTGAGTTTGGACAGTTATGGAGCTAATACCCACCAAAAGAAGTGTGCTTCATACCATCGATTGTTTCTGTTGATTCATGGTTCAAAATAATTAGCCGTTTTAAGGTAAGCTCGCTCAGTATCTTAAGAGATAACTGATGACTCGTTTGACTGGTCATAACTGTCGCTGCGCGAACCCATATCGAATTAGTGCGGTCAGGCACCATGAGCGTAGCTCGCAATTAAAATAGTAATTGGCGCCTACCTTTGTTTCTTAAATTGCACTAGCATACTTGTATCAACATTGCGAAGGAGCTCAGTTTTTCTGAGTGGTCGAGCGTATTTGATCATGCCAAAGAAGGTAGCTTTGCTCGATCAACTCACACATCATTTAATTTTTGGATGTGCATTTTTTTGTCATTCAATGAATAAAATAGCTTATTATCCATAATCAGCATAAACGAAATAATGAGTTTTCATGTGGGTTTCCAAGGATTGCTGGGAAAGTATGTCTGACTCGAAATCAGACGTACGTGCAAACGTATCGGGGGTTCGAATCCCTGCTTCCGCCAGACATAAAAAAGCCCTTGATTTATCAAGGGCTTTTTTGTTTGGATTTCTCTCGTGGCAATCCTGATAACGGAATCTCATCGTCAGAAGTTATAGTGACAACGTATTTCAAACATGCGTTATTTCCCAGTTCTTTAATCGCGTTTACAGTTAATTTCCGAGATTAAAGAAACACGTATGAAAATAGGTAAAGAAGTAGAGAAAAATGTGTTCGTAACACCATAAAGTCACGCAGCGCCACTAATCTCGAAAAATGCATATCTGCTTATAACTAGCCTTAGTACATGAGTACTATGCGCGAACGAATTTTCTGCTATTTAATTATAAAAGAGAGACGAAATTGTCTGATAAGTTTTCACCGCAAGAAATCGATACGGTTTATCGACTCATCGCACAGCGACGCGATATCAGACACTTTCTGCCTGGCGCTATCGATGAAAATGTCTTGCTGCGACTGTTTACCGCTGCCCATCAGGCTCCCAGCGTGGGGCTAATGCAGCCATGGCGTTTTATTCGTATTCTCAATGCAGATGTGCGCCATGCGATCTTTAATATCGTAGATGAAGAGCGATCCAATACTGCTTTAGAACTGGGCGAGAGGGGGAGTGAGTTTTTACGTTTGAAGGTAGAAGGAATACGCGAATGCGGAGAATTAATCGTAGTCACCTTAATGGACGGTCGTGACCCCTATGTATTCGGACGTCGTACCTTACCGGAAATGGACATTGCATCCGTCGCTTGCGCAATCCAAAACATGTGGTTGGCATCGAGGGCAGAAGGACTCGGTATGGGATGGGTTTCTCTATTTGATCCAGAGAGGCTTGCGCGCTTACTCAGTATTCCTCCGGGAGGAAAGCCGATTGCGATTATCTGTCTGGGTCATGTCGAACAATTCTATCCTAAACCGATGTTGGAACTGGAAGGCTGGGAGCGCCAGCGTAACTTAAACGATTTAGTATTCGTTGATCATTGGGGTTCCGGTGAAGCAGTCGCATCATCATCACATCAGAAGCTTGGTGAGGATACGCCGCTCTAAGTCAGGTTTGAACCAAAAATCAGAAGATAGGTTAGGTAAACAGTATTTTTGAGACACCACTAAAAAACTCATCTACGAAGTAAAGTGTGAGTTTTCTAAAAAATATTTTTAGTCGTCAATTAACTAGAGATCTTTGCACGATAAAAAGCCAAGCAGAGTGTTTACCTCAAATGAGACAATAGCAACAGGATAAATTTAAAGAGTGGCAATCATGGCGTG
>NZ_JBEONP010000101.1:0-6567 GCF_040544435.1 Undibacterium sp. GrIS 1.2 | reverse complement strand
ATCGTCGTTGTGTTTGTTGGGCATCGGGGCGATCAGTAAAATTGAGGCCGCATCGTAACATCACCGCTTTTCGAGTTTGAAGTGCACCAACGCCGGCTATCAGTGCACTACCGTTTTTGCCAGATTGTTAATCGCGTTGTGACCTAATCAAAAGATCGATTTGTTTTGCGTTAGCTGCTGAAATCATACGAAAGTGATCGCTGATCCGTTGATCACCTGCTGCACGGTACCAAAATACTGTAGCTGCTTCCGCTGCTTTTATCCATGTTGGCCGATCTCTTGGGGCAGGTAACAGAGGCATAAATTTTCGGTCAACCAATTCAACTCCGCGCTGCGGTGCATAGAACATCGGTAGCATATCGTAAGCTGGCGCTAGAATAAGATGGGGCCGAAATCCCAGGTTGCCGTCATGCATATCGGTATTGGCGATTAAACGACCGAAGTGCTCTAAGAGTTTTATCTGATGTTGGGTGTCTTCTGAGATATCGTTATTTTCGAACAAATCATTCGCACCTTCAGACCATGATCCGGTCTTCCCGAAAAGAGCAAAATTGATTTCATGCCAGCTACACACTCCAGAACGTCCGACTTCCCCGTGTCGATCGAATCGATCAACTTCATAGAATGTCCGACCGCCAAATTGATAAATACGACTATTCGCCGCCGGAACTTTCAGAGTGTCAGCAATCGCACTCAGCGCAAGGTGCTCGCACACAAGTAAATCTGACCATCGCTGTTCTTGTGGCGAATTATCTGATCCTGAGAATTTTACAATGACATGCCGGGGTTCTTTTCCCATACGCCGGGCAGTAAACTTTGGAAATTCTCCCGCAGCTGATGATCCTACAACGCCAAAGTTAAGCGCCTGTTGAGCTAATTCTGGAAATGCATTGATGATGTTGTCATCATCGAGAAACTTCGCAGACTTTTGCTGTTCATCATAGAACCGACGCAAAGCCGGCTCACCCAAGATGTAATTGCCTGGTTGATCGAAGCCAACTGTGCTCAACACGTGCAACACATCATCTTCACTCCAGCGGGTAACATCGTCATCGACCTGCAGAATAGATGCATACTGATGCGCAAAATTACGACCTAAAAATCCTTGTGGCCGCATATCTGCCAATGGATAAGGCAGTCCCCGAAACCAACCGTCTTTCATTTCGTCATCGAGTGGCCATGGAAATGGTACAGTAAAGTCCATTGCGCAACCTGTCGGATAGACAGGCTCAAGTTGCCCCACTTCATGCGTTCTTCCTTTGATATCGACGGAATACAGCATCAGCGGAGCTATAGCACCGCGAATTCCTCGCCGCGCTGCGTAAGTCGTTCGGCGAGCACGTCCACGAGAAACGACTTGATCGCCCAATTCAGTAATTGCCCGCATCAAAGATGGCCGGCTCACACCTAGTCGCGTCAACAATTCGCCCGATTGTTGGCGATGCCAGGTGCGAAGAAGTTCGATGACTGATTGAGATATTTTCATGTAACGATTATTTTACAATAAAATATCGTTAATTAATTCTGTAAATTAATAAAAATAATTAATTTATGTAACGATCATTGTAACGATATATGAATTATATCTTTATCGGTCAAAGAAAAAAATCAGGCAAATTTTCGGGTCCTAGCGCGTTGTTGAGCCAAGCGCAGATTTTTCATCCTGAGTATGACCCCGACTTACACTGGACGGTCTTGTCCCGCCAACGCATAGATCTGGTCGGCGTGTGACATCGGTGCAGCGTCATCGACGGCGAACTGGTCCTTGCGGATCATGTGTATCAGCTCGATACCTGTAAGCACGGAGGTAGCAGAGAGAAAACATTTGAAGTTAAGCATCGGCCGGGTCACACGCTTGACGGCGCGGTGGCCCTGTTCGGCGATGCAAAAATGACTACGGCATTACTTGATCGTGTTACGCATCATTGCGATATATTGGAAACTGGGAACGATTCTTACCGATTTAAGCACAGCAAAAATCGTTCTGAACAAGCCGATAAAGTGGAAAAATTTGGACGCTGACAGGTGGTAAATATTGGACGCTATTTGACAGACTCAACGGTTTCAAATCAACCGGTATACGAGAGAGGGTATGGATATCCAGATCAGAATTATGTCGCAATACATGTCCGTCTTTCTGGTCGAGAAAAGGCGCCAGAAGGAAGCGTGAACACATTGGTTCACGCTTCCTAAGACGATCCCCGATGACAAATTCACTGCGTGGCTTAACCCGGTTTCTATGTAGCCTGAACATGTGACGGGGGCCGGCGCCCAGTTATGGTGGAATAACGCATGGGGGAGATCTGGCAGTCTATCCAGTTTCTGCTGATCCACCGACGATGCGTGTCTCGTTGCGGAAGCGCCAGGCCGAACACATTGATTGGGCGAATGATACGCTGCCCGCATTAACCACGGCGGGATTAAAATATAAAGCGGCAGCGAGCGACCAGCAGTTCGTCCCAAAGTCCAATGAAGCGACTCCAACCTGCGAACAACAGAATTGAAGCTTAACCATACGACCTTGAACCTCGAATGTCTGTTTTTCAAATACGCTATGACCGCTTTGGGTACATGGTGAGCAGTCATTTTTAGACAGCTGCCATTCAATTATTAAATTTTTCTTGCAGCTAATAATCTGCCCTCAATCTCAACTATGGTGAAGGCGATCAGATGTTAGAAAACGACTATATCAGCTTTGCTGCAAAACCACCCATAGACAGGATTTTTGTCGACCATTACGTATAGTAGGAAAAACAGTTGATCACTACCCAAGAAATAACGACGGCTATTTATTCAAATTGCAGCTGATGAGTATCGTCTTGTATGAAATTGTCGTTATTGGGAAGAGATGAGGACATCGCTGTGTGCAAAAGTTTTCAACAAAATCAGTGGGCAACGTTGTGGATAAGTCAATTTAGCGTTGAAAAAGCGCGGTCTGTGCCTCACAAATTCAACAAGACTTCTCGTTGCCACATTTTTATGCAGTGATACAACGATAAACGAAATCACCAAAACGTAGTGCTGGTAATAGCCTCAACGAAATAGCATTCGCCACCACTTTTCCAACGCGTTGGATAAGTTCCTAATGATAAGGGCTCATACGGTGATACAAAAGGTAATGGTAGTGAGCCGAGTCGCTTTTAGATTGTTCTGTCAAGGGCAAACATACAAATGATTGACGTCCTACATTCCCTCACGGGACAAGGACGTCAAATAAGACCTCTAAAGAGCTATTGCAGAAGACAGTAAGGCATATCATTTACCTGTTGCGCTGCTATTTTCGCCCAAATAAGACAACCCTCATCGACGAGTTCCCTGACACGGCTTTCCCCTAATTCACGTAATAAAGTCGGCGTTATTGCACCGAGTTTGCGGTCTAGTAAAGTTTCCCAGCACGCTTGTTCATTATGTTCAAACTCCACCCAGCCATTGACGATATGCATTGTGTATCTCCATTAGTTAACTTTCGAATCATAGACAACTAGATCTCAGAGCCCCCGCCGCCATTACTGCTTCACTCCATTTATCGCACCCCCTAAAGGTGAAAAATAGGCACGAAGGGTAAAGCGCGAGAAGCCTCGCCACCCAGGCTCTTGAACTTCCCCATGGGCGGACTCTGATGCTCTCCAGGCACCAATAAAAATCGCGCAAAATAATTTCCAACTAAATATCAAAACACGTTTTGCTAATATCAGCATCGATCTTCTCCTACATTAAAACTCATTGAACACAATGACGGATTACTTGCCTAGCCGCGGTAGAGCGTGCGGTTACATTGATTACACTGAAAGTACCGGCGATGATCTGCCCGATTACTCCAGCCGTATTGCCTAATAGCGCGCGAATGACAGCGATGGCACTGTGTCCCAGAGCGTGTCTTACATTCCGGATGCTGCTTCCAATACTCTTCCAACGTAGGCCAAGACAGCCAGTCCCGGTGCGGTCCTGCAACTGATCCTTGGTACCACAGATATCCAATGACGCCGATAAGACCGCCGTAGAACAATATTCCATAGAGCTGTTCCATTTTGTGCTTCCTTTTGGGTAAATTGACGATAAGAATTGATCGCGTGAAATTAACTAAGCGAATCTATTGAACGCGCTGATAGTCACGCCCGTCACAGATCAAATAGCCGGTGTGTTTGTCGATCGTCAAAAAAAGAGGCAATCCATTCCGTATTTCTAATGTGCCATCTTTCAATACGGCCGGATAATTTCGAGTGCAATGATCGAAGCAGTAAATAGTAGTTTTTCTAACGATAAAATGCGCATCATTTTTAACAATCTCGAGCTTGTTACCCGACCTCTCCCTATCTTGCCAATGTCCAATAAATGCATCTCCCGCTTCAGACTTGGGTGCCTGACATCCGGTGAGACAATTTAAAATAACGCCAATAACAAACACTAATTTTAAGAAGAATTTCATAGCCAACTTTCAGAGTGAATCCAGACGCGATCTAGTAGTAAGGAATGATTGCAGGTCGACGTTAAAGACAAGGCCTACTAATCATGTTGAGGTCATTGATTTCAAAGATCGCCCGCTAAAATCATTCGCTGAACAATTTCAGAATCCCACACAAAAGCGTCTTGTCAAATTGCGGAAAATTAGAGAATGTCCCAAATAAATTCAAAGATAAAACGCGACATCTCGTTTTTTAAATAATGAATTCCGTCAAAAGATGCACTGACGGAATTGAGCGTGCAGGCCAATAGAGCACATCGTATTTGAAAGCCAAATGCTGGATAAAAAAGTAGACGAAAATAAATGAAACAGGGAGCGGGGGACGGTAGTGATCCCGCAGCGATTCATTTGCGGGATATCATTAAGAGTGAGACTTGGGAACTAGTTTTGGAGTAATTTGGTTTGTCATTTAAAAAAACAGCCTTGGACTCGCGCTTAATTTCGTCTAATCTAACCAATTATCCGATAGATATTTTACGATTGAGGACGAAATGGATCTCAGTTTGCTAGCAATAGCTATATTGATTTTCAGATACTTTCTGGTCTTTATGGTGTTTATTTAATGATGGGCTGTATCCGTGGAATTCGGTACGAGCGCACCGTGCGGGAAGCGGGGTCATAATTTTTGTAGTAGGTGCTGGTCTGCTTCCATATCATTTTTGGCTTATTGAAACTTACACTGAGCGGTGGGTGACATCGAAAGCAAGAACACCAGGAAGCTTAATTTACGCGTGTCAGGTCAGTAAATAAATATAGACAATGTACATCCTGCATGAGTTACAGTATTGGGAACTGGGATAGATTTGTTGTCGCTGCATGCGGCTACGTTGTGAGACTAAAGTGCATTGATGCTCAATGAATACCAGGTTAGGACAAAAGTATTAGCAGTGAAAATTGAAGTAACGAATCAAGCAATTTATGTAAAAGAAGTTCGTGTTGTATTGAATCGTTTAGCCAAATAACGATTCACTGAAAATATTAGAGGAATGCTTCAGTGATGGTTACATTTAGATTGTTTTTGCTCTTCAGTGTTGGTCTCTTGAATCCATGTTTTTCATAGAGCGCGGTGACTGCAAGCGATCAGCTCGTCGCAAAGAAGATGTCAAAGGCCGAACTTGACCAGTACGGTGAACTTGATGCAGCAGTTCGAAAGGTGGACGAAGCATTGGTGTTTCACCTGTTGAACTTAACTGGCATCGAATTCCGGCTGTGGTTCTGCAGAGGTGAGCAGGTAGCTGGACAACAGCTCCTAGCTAACATTCTGGACGAAAACGATCTCTCTAATGTTCATCGAGATCTATTTGAAAGGTGGCATGTTGTCAAACTTCAGTTTAGTGGTCATAGCGTTGCGGTTTGGAGAGAAATCGGAGCCGAAGACGCGATGAGGACCATTGAATGTAATGGGGAGAAGCTTGCAGATTCAAGGGCATGGCTTTCAAAATATAAGAAAGATCATTTATGAGCGAAGTTTTGAGCCGAATTAGATTCGTAATTGAGATTGGAGCTTTCGTCACATCAATCACTGCATATCGGCGTTCAGGGATGTTTTAGGCGATCGATGCGCATGTCGATGTTCGCTCACCGATTTCCTTTTTTGGGATATCGCCGTCGTACCCTTGTAACAGAGGCGCGCACTTCCTCCTTTGATCATCTTTTAAAATTTTCCTCGCAGAGTTCATTCAAGGTATCCTATTTTTAGAACACATAATGTACACATGTTTTCTTAAATGGGAATAACTCCTAGACGACCAAGCTTTTTTGATTGTGCTAAGGCAGTGTGATTTAGTTCAAAACAAATCTTAGAATTTCGCGCAATGCCAATTTAGAAGTCGAACGACTTCTACCTGATTACAGCAAATCTAGTTGGAGAAATTGTTTATGAGCCTTTTTAAAAACACAACTTGCCGAATAAGCGTATGGCAGTTGCGAGTATTTAAATTTATTGTGTCTGTTCTTTTCATCGCACCGGTTACACCAGTGCAGAGTGTTGAATTAACGATTTATACCGAGAATTGGCCACCAATCAGTTTTAAAAACGGCGATAAAGTAGATGGTATGGCAGTTGAAGTAGTGGATGCATTGCAAAAGAAAATGGGAACAAATTC
>NZ_JBEONP010000100.1:0-6655 GCF_040544435.1 Undibacterium sp. GrIS 1.2 | reverse complement strand
CACGCCATGATTGCCACTCTTTAAATTTATCCTGTTGCTATTGTCTCATTTGAGGTAAACACTCTGCTTGGCTTTTTATCGTGCAAAGATCTCAGCATTATAAAAAAGTTCCATTCTTTTTTGTAAAATCTTAATTTACATTTAATGGTGTAATAGAACTTATTCGTTTCATTGTTTTCAAAATATCTGCATTAACCTCCCCCGTATATTTTTTTGCCTAATTTTCTTCTTCCTGCGCTGAATTTGTTGCTTTTTTCACATAACGTAAAAACCACATGTTTATTTTCATACAAATTGAATCATGTTTAACTTGCCCGCAGCTGTCTGGGCGATAGTCGTTTTGAGAAAGTAATTTTTCTACTAATGAATCAAAACTAGTTCTCCAGCGTTGCTGCTGGTAGGCAGATCAAATACCCTTAATCTGCCTCGTACTGAAAACGTGAACTCTATTTTTTCTTAACGTCTTACAAGAGGTAAATAGAAGAAATAGATTAATAAAAAATTATCAATTTAATGTAATAATTCAGTGGAGATAAAGTTTCATGAAAACCTCAATATATGCATCATCAATACGAACCGCGACGCTCGCTCTGGCAGGCATCATGGCATTGTCGTCTGGAAGTGCTACGGCGCAATCGGCAAATACTCAAAACGACGTTGTAAATCCCTTTTCGCCTGCGGCAGGACATGCTTATCGCCACGGTGCAGTCCCTACCCGTGAAGCACATGCCAGCATGAAGAGCTGGGCAGTTGCTAACAGATCAGCAACAAGGTTGACGGCGGCAACAGGCACACAGACTTTGGCTTACGGTGGCGGAGTGAATGGTATTGGCGTGACCAGTGGTACGCCTCGGGTCTATCTGGTCGTTCTTGGTACGCAGTGGGGTTCGGCTAGCACGGATGCCAGCGGCAACATGACCTTATCTGGAGACACTGTTGGTGCCGTCCCTTACCTGCAAAACCTATTCAAGAATTTGGGTACAGGCGGTGAACTATGGTCTGGCGTAATGACACAGTATTGCGACGGGCCATTGGTCGCGGCTGGTGCTACTACCTGCCCTGCCGGCGCACCACACGTTGGTTACCCGACTGGCGGTGCTTTGGCTGGTATCTGGTACGATAATTCAGCATCCTCACCAACGTCCGCCACTGCTGCACAGCTTGCCAACGAGGCGATTAAAGCAGCTGCCCATTTTGGCAACACAACCGCAGCTTCCAATCGTTACGTACAGTATGTGATCTTGTCGCCATCAGGCACTACCCCAGATGGTTTCAACACCGCCAGTGGTAATTTCTGCGCTTGGCATGACTATACTGCTGACGCTGGCGTCACGTCTCCTTATGGCGACATCGCTTTCACCAACATGCCTTACGTCTACGATGCAGGTAGCAGTTGCGGCTTGGGCTCGGTAAATGGTGCGACTACCGCACAAGGCAAGCTAGATGGATTCTCCATCGTCGAGGGTCATGAGTATGCGGAGACTGTGACTGACCAAAATCCAGCCGGAGGATGGACCAATAAAACCGGTTCAGCTTCCAATGGACAGGAGAATGGCGACGAGTGTGCTTGGGTTACTACTGGAGCACAAGCGGCGACACAAAACGTGACGATGGGCACAGGCACCTTTGCAATGCAAAGTACCTGGTCCAATGACACGAATGCCTGCAACATCTCTCATCCAATTGTAACGGGTAGCGGCGGTGGCTCACCAAACTGCGATCAAGGTATCGCTAATGGCGCTTCTCTTTCTTGCACGGCGGCTGGACTAAGTGGTTACATGGGTACTGCATATTCCCAAGTCTATACAACTTATAGTGGCGGAGGAAGTTGCACAAAGGCTGCTGCGCCTGGTTACAATACCAGCGCTTGCGTCCCTCCTTCCTCGAGCTTAACAAATGGTGTTGCGGTCAATGGTATTACTCTGGCGACAGGTGCTAGCACGGTCTACACATTTACCGTACCTTCAGGACAAACTAGTTTGACCTTCGATACCTCAGGCGGCACAGGTGACTCAGATCTGTATGTTCAATTAGGTTCTGCGCCAACCACGACCAGCTATTTGCAAAAATCGGATGGCTCAACCACGACCGAACACATCGTTATTAGTAATCCTGTCGCAGGTACTTACTATGTTTTAGTGTATGGCTACAATGCACCAAGTGGTGTTACGCTAGTTGCCAAGTATTCGGCTAGTAGTGGCGGCACGGCAATGGCTAATGGCGTACCCATCACAGGTTTGTCGGGTGCAGCAGGTTCGTCAAAAATCTACACATTGGTAGTCCCAGCCGGCCGCCCTAGCGTTACCTTCAAAACATCTGGCGGGACTGGCGACTCTGATCTATACCTGCAACTCGGTACGGCACCAACTACTTCGTCCTATCTCAACAGGTCGATCGGTTCGACCACAACCGAATCCATTAACATTACTTCACCTGCAGCGGGCACCTACTATGTGTTGGTATATGGCTACGCTGCCTTCAGCGGTGTCACATTGGTTGGCAGCGATTAATCTGTTGTAATGCTACTCGGCCCTTGCTCGCAGAAGAGCGAGGGCTTTTATCATTAAAAACAGGAAACATATCTTCATGCGTCAAGTAGATAGCGAAATAACATAATCAATAGATATTCGACCAATTATGAAAAAAATTAAAGTGGAAAATAAAATGGGTAGTCGTTCTCTTCTAAACCACATTCATCAACGTCGTAATAGTTCACGAACTTTGGTCATCGCAGCTACCCTCCTGATCTTGTCGACAACACTATCGGGCGCAGGTAATGCGGCAGGCAATGCCATGGACGCAACGGCTACTGGCTGGAAACAGATAACAAACCGAACGGCTTGCGAGGCAATGAACCCACGACATTGTGCAGGTTCGTATGGTTTGGAGGTGAGTGAATATGGCCATTTTATTATTGGTCCTAACGCGGATGGCAAAACATTAGAAGGCGAGTTGACCCTCGCTGAATTTACCAGACTAAAAGTCCATGCCGATGCCGTCACTAGCAATATAGCAGTTGATCCCGATGGGAAATGCACCTCCGGCCGTCATGTGACGGGTATGTCAGATATCATCAATATTATCATTGGCAGCAAGACGTATCCGATCATAGACCAGCTCAACGCTCAGTGTTCATACCATAGTGATTTTGAGAGCACGAAACATCTGATAGAAAATATTCGTCAGATCAGACAGAAATACTACATTACGCCGTTTTAAGTCAACCGACTAATCACTTTTATTAATTTTATTAATTTTATTAATTTTAGAATAACATGCATGCGGTTCGATATTCTATTGCCTTTATCAAACTCAAAATAAATGGCTTATCTGTTAAACAGCGCAGAGAATTTTCCACTTCAATTGAAATTCAGCGTCCAGGAAATTTTCGCCGATCCAATGGCCGTAAGGGCTCCTGTGAATCTCTCTGGAAACGCCCCACGCTGACAACTGGAAAATTTACGACGCCGTTTGACAATCTTACCTTTATGTTCATCATCGATTTAATGCTTGGCAAACTGAGGGCGTCCATATATGTCGCGTTGTTTAGCTGAGACCAGCTCTTGCAGACACGACGAGGGTGTACCTTTACGCTGGACGGACCTGTCCTACCAGGGCATAGAATTGTTGCGCAAATGACAGGTCCGCAAGACCATCAGTGTCAAACTGACCTTTTCGAATCATGTGCATGAGCTCGATGCCAGCGAGCAGGTATTGTCAACTTACGGAGGCTGGCAAAATATTGTAAGGTGGCGAGACGAAAAAATCTCGACTCTATCGCGGGTTCCGCTACCCAGCAGAAATCATCAGCCATGTCGTGTGGCTCTACTTCCGGTTCGCGACATAGAAGAACTAATGGCCAGCCGTGGCATCATAGTCACGTATGAGACGATCCGCCAATGGACGTTGAAGTTTGGCCAAGGCTATGCCAATGAGCTTCGCCGGCGTCAACCGCAACGCGAAGACAAATGGCATCTCGACGAGGGGGTGCTAACGATCAAGGGCAAGCACCATTACCTATGGCGTGCGGTCGATCAGAACGGACATGTGCTCGATATTCTGATGCAGAGTCGGCGCAACCGACAGCCGCAAAACGTTTTTTCCGCAAGCTGCTCAAGGGCTTACGTTACGCACCACGAGTGCTAATCACCGACAAGCTAAAGAGTTATGTCGCGGCGAAGACGCAAATCATGCCGCGTGTGGAGCATCGCCAACACAAAGGCCTCAATAACCGTGCAGAACTCTCGCACCAACCGACGCGGCAACGAGAACGACAGATGCGGCGCTTCAAGTCATCGGGCCATGCTCAGCGCTTTTTATCGGCTCATGGCCCGATCAACAATGCTTTCCGGTGTCAGCGAAACCGTATGACAGCGGAGCAGTACCGACACATGCGTACGCAGGCATTTTCTGTATGGAATGAGGTCACCAACGTAGCAAAAAAAACCTAATCCGTGACACCGTGTTACCCGGGCAAATGCAAGTTCGCCTGGAATTGTACAACTCGCCGTCTCCGTTCAGCAAGTTGACAATACCTTTTGTTCTTCTAGTCCATAAAAATGAGGTTACATATATGAATCATCGCGTGCGTCATGCATAGGGGCGCATCAACAAAACGGTCTTCCTATGAGTAAATGAACTACTTCCAAGTAGTCAAAGTTTTTGTCCGTGTCGCCATGTTTAGGCATCTGCGTCTACCCATTCCTTACCCGGCATAATACGTTTCATAAATTCATCAAATAAGGGAACAGTGAAAGCGGTATCGCCATGATTTGGACTCCAGACCATCCCTTTGACGATTAGACTGCTACGCACAGGTCCAAGCGACGCACTTTCGCGCTTCATGTATGAGGCAATGTCACCAGAGCGATGCGGGCCTGGACCAAGTTCGGCCATAGCTCGCAAATACCTTTTTTCGGAAGGGGTCAAGCGGTCAAATCGAACTCGAAAAAAACTTTCGTCAAGCGTGGCGACAGCCTCCGTAGATGCCGCTTCTACATCGGTACGACTAATCGGACTTTCAAGAGCGATGTCCCAAGCGTGCTTTCCCCACTCCTGAAGGAAGTAAGGATAACCTTTGGTATAACTGACGATCAGAGCTACCGCATCATCATCTACTTCGACGTCCTCCTCGCGAGCCGGCTTAACTATCGCATTAGTTGCATCTTCTGCACTGAGTGGACCAATTTCAGGGAAATCAAACAGTCGTTCGGCATAGGATTTTGCGTCACCCATGCGACCGCGAAGCTGTGGCAAACCAGCGCCTATAACAGCCAAAGGTAATTGAAGTTGCGCGCAACGGTGGAGGGCTGATATCAATGCCGCCATTTGTTTTTCAGGAACATATTGCAGTTCATCAATGTATATAGCGACTAGCGTATCTGCTGCTTTTGCTGCCATCCCTACCTGTTCAAACAACATCGTCAAATCACCCTCGAGATCGCCATTGTCGGCCAAACCTGCTTCCGGTTCATAGTCGAGTCCAACCTCTATGTCGTTAAATTTTATCTTCATCTTACCTACAAAGCCTGCCAAGGCTCGCAACCCACGAATTGAGACCTCCTTGGCTTTTTCAGTCCGACTTAATCGCAATAAACCCAAGCGCAACTGTGGTGCTAATAATGCAGGTAATGAACGGCCTTCAGGCGCTTCGATCCGAATCGTGACAACGCCACTGGCCTCTGCATCCTTCATCATTTGGTCTAGAAGAACGGTTTTACCTACACCTCGAAGACCGACAAGCATCAGGCTCTTAGCCGGTTTGCCACGACGAAGCCGCTCAATACAAAGGCTCATTTTTTGCCTCACGGCGTCACGTCCGGCTAGTTCCGGCGGCGGACTTCCAGCGCCAGGTGAGTACGGATTAAGGATCGGGTTCATTTATATCTTTATTAGTAAATTTATGAATTTTCACTAAATTATCTAAACTCGATAGCAATGTCAAGTGTCTAATGGCTTTTCAACCATTTTCAAAAAAATGCTTAAAGTAAGAGGGCAATTGAAAAAACGATACCCGAGTTACACCGTGATTACCGTATCTAAATGGTCGAAACCATACCGTCAAAGCAGAAAGTTATCAATTCGAGTTGGTTCGGTTATCCAGTCACTGAAAATGAAGACCTACAAACAGCGCCTCTACACTTAATTAGGAATTCAGGGGAACCGTAAAAGATTCCCACATAAATGTGTAACAAGCGCAAACGGCCATGTGATCAAATTGTTTCTGACATGAATGGCAAAACTGTTAAGGAGTGAACGATGGCTAATCGCTGCCCCAGGTTGACTTTCGAGAGCGTAATTGGCAGCGGATTGACTATGGCTTGTCATTCCAAAATTAACATAATCCGGGATGTGATTCATTTACGCAGGAATTCTTACGTTATGCCAGTATTGGATTGCGCGACGGCGGGACGCTCGCTCGTGGCGTATGGAATCATGCGAAACAGCACTATTTGATCGAGGAGCCGTTGCGGGTACAACCACGTTATCCGCTGACTTTGACCGACGCGCAGTTAAGACGTGTGCGCTCGGAACAGTGTTTGTTCCCTGGCACACCACTGAGAACCGCAGTGTAAAAATGTACCACTGAAACGCGCTAGATTTCGCGAGAAACGCGGAATGAAAGTGTACCAGTCCCAGCCTGTATTCTGATGCC
>NZ_JBEONP010000099.1:0-7109 GCF_040544435.1 Undibacterium sp. GrIS 1.2 | reverse complement strand
AGAATGAAGACCGAAACCATCGGCATGGCCTATATGCAAAACGTCGGCATGGGTCGGATGGACAACGTGGGTATGGGGTATAGCCTCAATGTAGGCCTGATCATGTCTACCATTGTGGGGATGAACCAGATCACCAAGGTCGGAGTGGATTACTCCAACACGGCTGGTAAGACTTATTCTTTAGAGGTCGGTGGTAGCGAGGGCAGCTCTTTCAAGATGGATGCTGAGAGCATAGTCCTGAACATAGGTAAATCCTCCATCACCATGAAAAAAACGGGCGAAATTACGATTGTCGGGGACAAACTGGAAATTGTCGGAGAGACCAGCGTATCGATCATTAGTCCCGACATCCACAACAACTAAGAAAAGGGAGAAATAGAATGGTGAAGAACGTTCGTGTGATGCCACGCCAAGACCAACTACATCCTACATCCCAATGTATAGGTATCGTCACGTCAGTCAACGCATCGCAGTGCGAGGTCACCATAGATCGTGCACTACACCAGGCAATCATTGCTACCCATATTCCCTTTCTTATTCCAGGTCAACAAGTGGTGCTCGTTGATGGGGGTACGCAAGCTGGTTTGCTAATCATTGCCGCCTGGCCGTTACCTGGGCAAGCTGAGCAACCCATGCAGTTTAATCCAGCCACCGGAACGCTCAGTATTCAGGCGGCACGTCTCAATTTATCAGCGTTGGCGGTGATTGAATTGTCCTGTGGTGATGCAAAGATACGTCTGAGTATCGACGGTAAGGTACAAATTGAAGGTGCGGAAATTGTATCGGCAGCGATAGGCCCTAACCGAATCGAAGGGGCCAGCATTGACCTCAACTAATCTTGCGAACGTCGCGCAACCCGTAGCGCAACTCAACCGGCGTTTACCACCCATTGCGGGCCTGTTGGACGACATGATAGATCAAGCCATACGTGCGCGGCAGCGTCGCATTCTGATTGCGGATAATCCTAGCCAAAAGTTAAGTGCTTTAAGGGTATGTGATAGTGCACTTGATCAGGCCGTGATTAGCCTCAGTTTGTATGGCGCGGATGCAGGCTTGCAACTAGAGGCACGAATCGCCAGCAGCACTGGTGCAGCACGCGAAGCCGCAGTGTTTCTACGCGTGGCTTTAGTGGTGCATACGCGAGACTCCGCTCTGATGGATCTGACACGTGAATATCTCGCCGATTATCCGCGCACCATACGTGACGCATATTGGTTCTATCCTGTACCAATCGGCCCATTTGACGACCATACTGAGCATATTGTTTCTCTATTCGACAAAAGCAAAGAAACGCCTGCCTTGCAAGTACTAGCACTTGAATTGATAGGCAGGCGCGACGTAAAAAAACTGCGCCAACAAGTGCGACTGTTGCCAGAAGATTCGATACTGGCACCGCAAGTGCATCTCGCTATGGCGCGCCTAGGCGACGCTGATCAACTCACCAGACAATTTGTCAATGCCAGCCTGCTCCCAGATCAACAAACGCCAAACAAGATCTACGCACACGCTGCAATGGAGATTGCCGCAATTGATCCGCGTTTGCTTGACAAAACTGTGCTCGGTCAAATACTCGGCGCAGAGTATGGAGAGAGTATAGATACTGCTTGGGCGATCGCCGCTTGCTGGGATCCGCAAAGCCTGTATCACTACGCTAAAACACGCGAAGATTTACCCTCTACTCTCATGTTGCGTATCGTTGCAGTGACCGGATATATCGCGGGCATTATTGCCGCTTGCGCTGACATGGCCAATAGCACGGGTACCATCACCGCGCAACAAGCCGATGTTCTTGTTTTAGCTTTAGGACAGGTACCGCCTGAAGCGCGTTGCGAGCCGAACGATCAGGAGCAAAAATCAAAAGCCCTGCGCTCCTTGTTGTTACGCGTTTGTCGTGCTGCGCATATTCCGTTAAATAACGACGCTGATCGCTGTCCGTGGGATGCCAATGCTATTCTTGCGCAGCCTGATCAATCCGATAACGTACGCTTACGTGCAGGAGCAGTTCTGCGCGATACCGTTCCCCAGTTCGGATCTGCCGTATTTGAGATAACGCACCCACTGCGGCAATGGCTGTTTATAGAGCGTGCCAGCACCGCAGGTATCACCTTATCACTTTCTGTTGTCGATGTTGCGCGTAGGCAGGAGCTGGCATTGATGGTGGCTGAGTTTGCGGACGAACTGAATGCTGACTAACCACACGCCGCTACCTGCAATAGCTCGCCCGTACCGCGATCACAAGGGGCATTCTCATATATTGGTAGTGGTCAAGGGAGGCTGGCGTCTCAGCACGGGGCGGATGGCCGCGGCTGAACAGCAAGTCGGCTTGCACGAGCAATCGGTCAAGGTACTCTTGGGCGATCTCTTGCTCGATGAAGCACAACGTAAGGCGCTGGCGACAAGACGAGACGAAGAGATTGTTTGGCTTGATCACGATTTATCGCCTCCTAAACCTGCATTTGATGTGTTGGTAGCGGGTTATATTACGGCACCACCCAACTACACCAAAGACTACATTGATGCCAGTATTCGTATTGGTCAACATTCGTCTGGCATGCGCGCTTTTGCGCCACGATATTGGCGAATCGGCTGGTTCAGCCAACACGCAAAAACCATCGTCCCAGCGGTACGTCGCGTCCCTATTACCTATGCCGTTGCTGATTGGTCAGAGGGCTTTCCACTCAACCCGCCTGGGGCTAGTCAAGGTCTGGTCGCAGCATGGCTCCCCTGGATAGAAACAAAACACGCCTCCAGTCGACGCCTGAAATATTCCAAAAAGCCAGCAGGTATGGGTTTCTGGCCAGAGAACGTATGGCATAGGCAGCCGCATGCCGGTACTTATGATGAGGTGTGGCAGCGTGAGAGATCGCCAGATCTGCCCAAGGATTTCAATACGCGTTTTTATAATGTGGCCCATCCCGATTTGCAATTACCCGCAGCACCTGTTGCTGGTACAGCGATACAGTTAAAGCATCTCTCTACTCAGGCAAACATCGAATGCTGTTTCCCGAGCTTACAGTTATCGGTACAAGCAACGACTGCTGCCGGAAATACCCTGCCTGTGACGCGGCTACAAGCCGACACACTCATCATAGAACCTGAGTATGACCGTCTATCGGTGGTATGGCGCATTCTTCTGCCAGCCGGTGCGCAGCAAACCGCCCTGCGTAGCGTGCGCTTATTTAAAACTTGATTAAAACGTGACTGACATTCGACCGTAACTTGATGCAAACTGGACACCTCACCGCATGAGTAATTCTTCCCCCATCCTGCTGGCATTACGCTCGACCGGTGCCGTCACTGCGATTGGCAATTCATCATTGCAAACCTGTGCATCGTGGCTGACCAAAGTACGTAGGCAACGCAAGATTCATCTTGATGAATATAAAGATCCGTTCACTGTTGCCGATTGCTACAGCGTGACGGAAGGTTTGAGTGGCACCGTACGTTTAGCCGCCATGTTAGGTTCTACCGTAGCCGAAGCCTGCGATGCGCTGGCAATTGCACCAGCTATGCTGCCAGCACAATCAATACAAACTACAAAACATCAAAAGTATGGGCAGACCCGCACCTTGAACCAGGAGCAACTTGATACGCAAGCCGACTATTTAGAAATTCTGCTACTACCAAACTGGTTACCTAGCGAAGACTGCGATAGTCTCAGCGCCATGCTCACTGATTGGCTACTAGCCTACCCAGCCTGGAGTAACAACAGACGTGAACGCCTGATTGTGCAGGCCAGCACTACTGGCGGATGGACAGCATTGGAGCACGCTTATCGCGCCATGGAAAAGAACCCCTACTTGCAACACGTGATGATTGCAGCGGTCGATAGCGCCTGTGAACCAGCGGAATTACAGCACGCCGCAAAACAAGGCTGGTTGCTGCAAGCCGGTAATTCACAAGGCTATGTCGCCGGTGAAGCGGCGGCCTGTGTCCATTTAACGCGCGTGCAGCATATTACTGAGGTACCCGCGGGCAGTTTTGCACTGCATCGTCCCAAACTGATGCATACCGCTAGCCGTCTGTGGCCGTCGACTGAGCAACCACAAGCCTTCCCGTTAGAGCAGGTACTGAGCGGTGCCATGCAATCGGCGCATATGCAGGGCCCCAATATCAGCCATCTAGAAAGTGATATGGATGGTTCCGATTGGCGCGCAATGCTGGAATCAACAGCACTGGGACACGTTATTTTTAACCAAAGCGGAGGTATGGAGCAGTGGCGACCAGCCATCTTACTTGGCCAATGTGGTGCGGCAAGTGGGCTCATCAATTGGATACTCCCTTCATTGCTACATGCCCAGCATATCGCAGGCGTCAATACCGTACTCAACTGGGCCATTGAACCTAGCGGTGAGATGGCCGCCTGTGTCCTTGAGCGCTCCCCGCACTGACCCGTACTGATTCACTACTGATCGAACATTCATGTCTACCAACGTCTACACCGATGGCAAAGCGCTAGTCACTCAACATGCCCATGGGACGGTATCGCAACCGGTCGATCCGGTATTGATGAAACCCAAAGGCGATCCAGGGGTTGCGCCGCATACCAATAACAGTTCCGTCATTAAGAACGCAGCAGGTACGGTCTACGACCACAAAACGCAGGTCGCTCATAGCGAGAGTTATTTGGGGGCAGGCAAACACGCGCCTATCGTCATTGTCGGTAAAAACACGGGAATGCTCCACGGTGATAACGGCTTTTTGTCCTTCATGAAAAACGTCTACATTGAAGGGCGCAATGCAGTAATGCATGAGGTAGAAACAGGTGTCAATGCGCTCTGGAGCTTGCTCCCTCCCGCAATAAAAAACATCGTCCAAAATGGCAGTGCCATTGCTGGCGGTCTCTCAGTAGACGATTTTGCCAATGCCGCGAAGGCCGATGCCCAAGCGATGCTCGATGCCATCAAATCGACTGACACCTTAATCGCATTGGCACAAACTGCTGCGCTGATGGGTGTTTCCGCCATTCCTGTCGTGGGGCAGATAGCCGGAGGCGCGGCCGCAGCCATGCGGATCAAGAGCGCGGTTGAATCCGTCGCGGGTGCGGCTGAAGAATTACAGGCCATGATGGAACGCTGGACACAACCGATGAGTCCAGCGCAGATGGCAGCCGAACGGCAAAAGCTCGCATCCTGGCTCATCCGCGTGGGGATATCTGTGATCTTAGCGGCGCTAGGCAAGGCCATGTCCAAACTGTCCAGCCGCGCTACCGGAAAAGAAAACTCAACGAAATCCATCAAAACAAACGAAAAGGCACAACCAAAAGGAACCAGCTGTGCCTGCGCCGTTGGTAAGCCCGTCATCATCGCCACAGGAGAAAAGTCACTCACCCAAAACGATTTCCAGTGTCCCGGCACGATCCCGCTCGACTGGACACGCAAGTACCGATCAGGCGACACCCGCAGCAGCTGGTTCGGCCAAGGCTGGTCGACACCGTTAGCAGTACAACTAGCACTTGCTGCCGATGGCCTCACTTATTATGATGCGAGCGGACGCAGCGTCAGCTTACCGACGATTGCCGTCGGTACAGAATTCTTTGAAGCCTATGAGCAATTCACCTTAAAGCGTAGCACCCAAGATGATTGGGAAATCATCTTCAAAGATGGCATCAGCCAGCATTTCCAACGCGTGCGTGAGGATTTGTTTGCGCTACCCTTGATCTTGATCAGCGACCGTAACGACAACTGCATCCGCTTTGCTTATCCAGCGCCGCCAGACGACCCTTTCGATCCATGGCGGCCGCACAGCATCACCGACAGCGGTGGGCGGGTGTTATATTTACAGTGGACACCACTAAGTCTGCTCAGCACTATCGGCATACGGATTGATCCCGTGGCACCTTTGCAACACATCGCCAGCTACACGTACAGCGACACCGGCGATTTACTCAGTCACACCGATGCCAATGGTGCTCAGCGCCGCTATGAATGGCGCAACCATGTTCTCGTTGCCTACACCGAACCAGATGGTGCACGTTATTGCGCAGATTATGACGCATACTCACCGTCTGGTCGGGTCACCCGCTCGTATGCCGCCATTGACGGACGTGGCCTGCACTTTGTCTACAATGACCACGCCTGTGCTACCCGAGTTACTGATGAATTAGGTCGCAGCACTCTTTACGAATACGATGCCCGCAAAGACATCATCGCCACCACCGGTCCCGATGGCATACGGGTAGCAACCCCATTCGATAGCAATGGCCACCCGCGTGGCAGTATTGATCCCTTAGGGCGACAAAGCTTCTTCCAATTCGACCGGCGCGGTAATCTCACGACCCTGGTTGATGCCGCTGGTGCGCGCACGTCGATTGACTACAACCCTCTTGATTTGCCAGTAAAACTTACCGATGCGTTGCAGCACATATGGCGTCGCGATTATGATCCGCGCGGCAATCTCGCCAAAGTCACCGATCCCTTAGAACAAAGTATCTGCTATTCCTATGATAGCCACGGACAACCCGTGACAATCACTGATGCCCGTGGCGGCAACAAACAACTGCAATGGGATGCAGCTGGTAATCTGATCGCTTATACCGATTGCTCAGGTCATACCACCCGCTTTACTTATGACATGCTCGGGCGTTTGCTTAGCCGCGTCGATGCGCTAGGCCATACCACGTATTACTGTTGGGATGCGGTAGGACGCTTAAGCAGCATGACAGAACCGTGTACTAACCATCATCAGAACAACAATCAGAATAATCGGAATAATCAGAATAATCGGAATAATCACAACAACCATCACAACGAAGAGGACAACCCAGCCAAGCACCACTACCAATGGAGCGCAGAAGGCCGCTTGCTCAGCTACACCGATCCATTGGGTGCCACAACCACCTACCACTACAACCGCCACGGTGAGCCCATCCAGCGTAGCGATGCCAACGGCAACACACTCGACTACGCCTACGATGCGGTTGGGCGCTTAATTCGCCTCACCAATGAGAACGGCGACAGCACCTATTTTAGTTACGACATCGCCGACCAGCTCACCGATGAAACCGGCTTTGATGGCCGCCACCAACGCTATTGCTACAACGCCGCAGGAGAACTCACGCATCTGATCGAGGCTGGTGGTAGCCAATTCGGTCCAGGCAAAGTCACCCG
>NZ_JBEONP010000098.1:0-7576 GCF_040544435.1 Undibacterium sp. GrIS 1.2 | reverse complement strand
TGTCGGTGTAACGGGATGTCTTCATGTAAAACCTCTAAAAATCATATTTAGAAAATTCTACTTATAAGTCCGATTATTTGCTGGGGGGATTACCACATCGTCAAAAGAAGTTTGTCTGTGCGTTATCGCTCACATAAATTTTTTACCATCATAATACTCAGTTTTATTTTTATTATTTGAGCATTTCGACATCAGAATAAATTTCTAAAAATTACCAATCATTTCACTTACCTATTCTTTCTCCAGTATTGACGAGTGGCATTAGGCATTCAAAATAATATTATCCATTGGAACATCAGATTTCAACCGATCTAATTCTGTCCTTATGACTCCATAGCATTCACAAACAGTTTTTTCTAATCCTAGACGGCTCAAAACTTCTATGGTGCCTCTGCTGTAATGAATAAGTCCGTCTTTTTGTAAATTTCTGGCAGCCATGACGACCCTTTCTCGTCTTATGCCTAACATATTTGCGATGACTTGTTGTGTCATATATAGCAAATCGTTTGTTGATCGATCTAAACTGAGCAACAACCATCGGCATATTTGTTGGTCAACAGAGTGGTATCGGTTACATATCGCAATTTGAGTCATTTGTATGATTAGTGCCTGACTATACCTAAGCAACAAATGTAATACTGGACCAGCACGACTGAATTCAGAAGCTAATATTGTTCCTTTGAGTCGATAGGCAAATCCTGCAATTTGGACTTCTACCGTCCTTGGTGTCGTTTCTTCACCCAAAACTAAGGAAATTCCTATTACTCCCTCTTTCCCAACGGAAGCTATTTCTGCAGCTGTTCCATCCTCTAATATGTACATAAAGGATACAACTGCTGTGGTTGGAAAGTACGCAAATTTAAAACCTTTGTCTGCTTCAATCAGAAAATCTCCTACAGATAAAGAGACCAATTCCAAATGGGCAAAAAGGCGATCAAATTCATCCAAAGGAAATGCAGCTAGAAGATGATTTTGTCTGGGGTTATGGGGATCTGCATTAAGAATAGTTTCTATTTGCGGTGAACAATTACGCGAAGTGGATATTTTGGCTGAAGGGTCAGAGCCTATCATGTGAGGCAATAATTTTATGAGCGAAAAAACACAGATGGCGTCGCTCTAGCAAATACACCGCTGTCCTTTTGAATAACACAAATTGAGAGATAGTTAATCAAAATTAAAATCTCATATAAATTTGAACTATTTCCTTAAAACTCGCAAAGTTCGCACAGATCAATAGTGTCTATGGATAAATAAATTGATTTGGTAGAGAACTGCCTTTTTTTATTAACTGACGATTGAACCAACGAATTACTTTTGTCAGTCCAACTTGTTTCCGAATCAAAACAGGCTAGCGATTGGCTAGCCTTTATTTCTTATTTAGCTTCGTCAAAAATCAAAAACTATTTATTTGATTTAAGCCTAACTAGACTCTGAATTTATTAATCACATTGACGAAGAGTGACAGGCTTTTTCAGTACTTTTTTGCGCTGTAGCGCAACATCCCATCGCATTTTTTGAGCTCTCCTTCGCGTCGCTCACTTTGTTCTTTTCGTGGGATTCGGCGGCTTTCAAATGGTTTTTTGCTGCCTCTTGATGATCGGTCGCGGCTTGTTTATGTAGGGTGCTAGCTTCTTTAGTGTTAGTCATGATTTTTGATCCTCAATAATAGAAAGTTTTTTGAATTTCATTTTACAAGCCAGAACAAACGTGATCCCAGCAAGTGATCCAACATAGCCCACATTAAATGGTTTATCTGTTCGCTATCCAACATCAAAAGATATTTTTCTGGATACCCATTGCAATAAAATTCAAACAGATTTTTCTTCGCAGATTAATAGAAATTTATAAAAAGTAAGAGCAATCTTTTGAAAAATGAAAAAATTCAAATCTAGAAATATCTCACCTTAGAGAACGTACGAGTACTAATTTAGCGTAGAAGAATAAATTTAATTTAGTGGATAAAAACCCTCGATTTCTAACTTTCCTACGCGCGGCTCTACTCTTAATTTTGATTATTTTCTGTGAAACTAAAGTAGACGAAGGGCAATTAACACCAATAGCGTTTGGGGCTTATTGGATGGAAATATTAGTCTACATAATCAGAAAAATTATTTAGATAGATACAATTATTTGCGATATTCATCCTTAAAAATAGAAGTTGAAAACTTCTTAATCGTTTTATTCACGACGTGTGTTTGGATTTTATTGCCACTTGCAAATGATAGTTGCGAGGACTACTTACTCCAATGCACTTTTAAAAAAACTTTTTACGGTTATCACACTACTTTATTGGATAAAAGTGAGATACCGCACAGATAGGCTAACCCAGACTGACTAAGCTCAATACATACCCATTCTCGGGTATCAACGAGGAGATAGGAATGAAATCTGTATCTAAGAGTTTAAAAGGCGTCGCTTTACTTTTTTTTATATCAACACCGTTCTTATCGTTCGCTGCAGATAAGCCTGTAGCACCGATGCGGTCTGAAACGAAAAGCGCATCGAATGTTGATAATTCCGAAATGAATGTGAGAGATAAATCAAACGTAACTGCAACACCTCAAGATCAATCCAACAGTGCAGGAGACAGGAAATTATTGTCTCTAGTGCGACGCAATATCGTCCATGAGAAGTCCCTTTCAATGTCAGCCCACAACATAAAAATTATGACTTCAGACGGCGTTGTTACATTGCGTGGGCCAGTTAAAAATAAAGAAGAAAAAGTCAAATTAGAAAAAGTAACCCTTGACACTCCGGGTGTCAAATCAATCGATGATCAGCTAGACGTTAAAACTAACTAATTCAATTACTTGTTTGGAGAAAATCATGAAAAATGCAGTTTATTGTATCGCTCAAACTAGAGCACAAGCAGAATCAATTGTCGATCATCTCAAATCGGCAAGATTTAGTAGCGCGGAGATTTCTGTCCTTCTCCCTGATCAAAGCGGTACTCGGGATTTCGCCCATGAACAAAATACGAAAGTACCAGAAGGAACTGCCACTGGAGGTATAGCCGGTTTGGGAACTGGCGCTATCCTAGGCTGGCTCGCTGGCATCGGTACCTTAGCAATACCAGGTGTGGGTCCGTTTATCGCCGCTGGACCAATTATGGCTGCACTAGGTGGTGCCGCAGTTGGCGCTGCCGCCGGCGGTATTATAGGTGCTTTGGTTGGCATGGGAATTCCCGAGTATGAAGCGAAACTATTTGACGGAAAGATTAGAAATGGGAATGTATTGATTTCGGTTCATACTGAAAATCACGAACAAGTTAAAACGGTTAAGGAAATTTTTCAAAACGCTGGCGCCGAAGATATTAAGTCGACCTCTGAAGCTTCAGTTCCTAACTAATAGCTCGACAACTAACGGTTGAATTATTTCATTGTCTAGCTAAGCTTATTCGAAAAATAGTTCTGTCAGTTAACGCATGTGATGAATTTTAGCTGACGGAATTTTTCTAGTGTGCTGTGAAAATCTGATTAAAAATCTCTACGAAATACTAGAGTTTTTTTCTCTTTGACAAATACATAGGCTTTACAAGTGATCGAATAAAAAATCGTGGTGTGTGATTCCGCACATACCATTTCAAATGTATGGTTTATGGTGATAAAAATAATAAATGGATCTACATTTTATTGTTGTTCAGTACTTATTTTATTCAAACCGACTTTTTTTAGAGGTTGCCAACCATGCCAAACATTAAGAAATCTATCCCTAAAGTAGAAACTGACATTAATCGTAAGGTAACCCCTAAATCGACTGGCAATGGCGGGGAGTTACATCAGATCGCGGAAAAAAAACATTCTGACCTCACGACAAATCAAGGCGTAGTCGTTTCTGACAATCAAAATTCGTTGAAGGCAGGAGTTAACGGTCCTGCGCTGTTAGAAGATTTTATTTTGAGAGAAAAGATTACTCACTTCGATCATGAACGGATACCAGAACGAATTGTGCATGCAAGAGGAACTGGAGCTCATGGATTTTTTGAATTAACTCACTCCCTACAGAAATTTACGACGGCAAAAATTCTTACTAAATTAAATATTCGCACACCTTTGTTTGCGCGATTTTCGACTGTAGCAGGTGGATCCGGTTCTGCAGACACACCAAGAGATGTGCGAGGATTCTCCGTCAAGTTCTATACATCCGAGGGTAATTGGGACTTAGTTGGAAATAACATTCCCGTGTTTTTCATTCAAGATGCGATTAAATTTCCGGATCTGATCCATGCAGTCAAAATGGAACCTGATCGTGGTTTTCCACAAGCCGCTACCGCGCATGACACGTTCTGGGATTTCATTTCGCTTACACCGGAAGCAATGCATATGGTGATGTGGATTATGTCAGATCGGACACTACCGCGATCGTTAAGCATGATGGAAGGGTTTGGGGTTCATTCTTTTCGCTTGATTGATCAGGACGGTAATTCAACTTTTGTGAAATTTCACTGGAGACCTAAATTAGGACTTCAATCTACCATCTGGGACGAAACCGTTAAAATTGCTGGAGCAGACCCCGATTTCCATCGTCGCGACCTATTTAATTCCATCAGTGTGGGTAATTTCCCCGAGTGGGAATTAGCAGTACAACTCTTCACCCAAGAAGAGGCTGACCAGTTCCCATTTGACCATCTTGACGCCACTAAACTGATTCCTGAAGAGCTAGTTCCATTGAAAGTAATAGGACGGATGGTTCTCAATAGATGGCCAAATAATTTCTTCGCTGAGACCGAACAGGTTGCCTTTTGTCCATCTCATGTTGTCCCAGGCATTGATTTCTCAAACGATCCTTTATTGCAAGGGCGTCTTTTTTCTTATCTCGATACGCAGCTATCCAGACTAGGTTCACCTAATTTCCATCAAATTCCTGTGAATGCGCCTAAATGTCCGTTTGGGAATCATCAACGTGATGGCCATATGCAAATGGCGCAACCCACTGGCAGAGTGTCTTATGAACCCAATACGCTATCGACGACGTCGCCGCGTGAGCAGCCTACAACCGGCTTTAAAAGTATGTCTGAACAGCTCAGTGGAACCAAAGGGAGGATTCGACCAGAAAGCTTTGCCGATCACTATAGCCAGGCGCGCCAATTTTATTTGAGTCAAAATAAATACGAACAATCGCATATTATCTCTGCCCTTGTTTTTGAATTATCAAAAGTTGAGCATCCACATATTCGAGAAGCAATGGTCGGTCATCTAAGGCACATCATCGGTGATCTAGCATTGCGTGTAGCAAATGGTTTGGGCATGGAAAATTTACCACCAGCGCCTGATATCGCAGCACCAGTTGTTGATCTTCCTTTAACCCCCGCGGTTGGGCTAATCGACAAAATGAAATCGACGTTATCAGGACGAGTCATCGGGATATTGATTTCTGATGGATCTGATGTAGAGATTTTAAAAACTGTTCAAACGGCAGTTATTAAAGCAGGCGCAACTTACAAGACTATTGCTCCAAAAATTAACGGCATCTATTTATCTGACACGACTGAAGCCAAAATTGATGGACAACTTGCAGGTAATCCATCAGTCATGTTTGATGCGATCGTCACGATCCTATCCAAAGAAGCTGGGAAAAAACTACAAAAAGATATGGCCACGACTTCATTCATCAGAGATGCATATAGCCATCTTAAGGCGATTGCTTTTGATGATGGAAGTAAAATTTTATTAGAAACGGCTGGAATAGAAAAGGATGCCGGAGTAATATCGATCGACAAAATACCAGATTTTTTGTCTGCGGCAAAGACACGCCAATGGAGCCGTGAAAAATCACTTCACCCAGCGATTTAATAGTTTTGATAAGTTGATTTTGCTAGCTATATTTTCTTTAGAAAAATATAAAAAAAGAAGCCAATTGTAAGCGCCTGGCCAACACAGGTTGACCTGGCATTATCTTGATGATGGAAATTATTGAGCGGGTTCCCAGCGATGAGGGAGCAATTCGCCAATGCGACTGAATGGATGTAACGGAAGCCTTTCCAGGACGTCCTTCATGTAAGCGTAGGGATCGTGGCCGTTGAGCCGAGCTGAGTGAATCAAACTCATCATTGCCGCAGCACGTTTGCCGGCGCGCAGACTTCCACTGAACATCCCATTTTTGCGTCCTAATGCGATGGGACGAATCTGGTTCTCAACCCAATTATTATCGATCGGAACCTGGGGATCGTTGAGGTAATGTGTCAACGCCGGCCAGCGATTCAAACTGTATTCGATTGCCTTGAAGGTAGCGCCGCCACTAGGCACCCGCTGGCGCTGGACCAGCAACCACTTATGCAGTGCATCTGCAACTGGCTTGGCCTGCGTTTGACGAATGGTCAGGCGTTGGTCTTCGTTGAGCAAGCTTGCTTCTCGTTCCAAGCCATATAGACTGGCAAACAAATCCAGCACTTCACCCGCGATCTGGCTGCGGTGATTCGCCCATAGTTCATGAAATCTGCGCCGCGCGTGCGCTATGCATCCTGCCTCCGTGATACCGGATCTGAACAGCACTTTGTAACCTGGAAAGTCATCGCAGACGAGGGTGCCCCGCCATCGATCCAGGAATTGTTCGGCATGCTTGCCACCCCGGCTTTCGGCAAAGTCGAAGACCACCGCCTTCATGCTACTTAGTGATGTGCTGCAATAACTCCACAGATAGGCCTTGTGCGTCTTGCCGTTCCCGGGTTTGAGCATTGGAAGCGGCGTCTCATCGGCATGCAGTACCGGGTGGGTCAATAATTCTTCTTTCAGCGCATCCACCAATGGCTGGAGCGCCACGCCGCAGCGGCCTACCCATTCGGTCAGCGTGGAGTCGGGAATGGCCAATCCTGCCCGTTCGAAGATGCCGCTCTGACGATACAGCGGCAAGTGGTCAGCATATTTGGCGACCAACACCTGAGCCAGCAATCCGGAGGTCGGGATACCCTTATCGATGATCTGCGCAGGAACTGGTGCCTGCACCAGTGTTTCGCATTGATGGCAGACCCACTTGCCACGCACATGACGTTCCACCGTGAACACGCCAGGTTGGTAATCGAGTTTCTCGGACACGTCCTCACCGATACGTTTCATTTGGCAACCACACCGGCACAGCGTGGAATCCGGTTCGTGATGAATATCGGTGCGCGGCAGTTCTGCCGGTAGCCGGACACGCTTGGGTTGTTGCTTGGTTGGTTCTGCCGCGGGATTGGCCAGCGCCAGTTGCTCAATTTCGGCAGCGACGGCGGCCAAGTCGACGTCGAGAGTTTCAAACAGTTCACGCTGTTGTTCTCCGGTATAGGCTTCGCTGGTCGCGGCAAATTTCTGACGTTTGAGAATGGCCAGCTCATGGGTGAGTTTGGCGTTCATTGCCTGCTGATGGATCAGCAGCTGAACCAGCTGTTCCTTGGTGTATTGTTCGATGGTGGCGACAAAGCTCATGTCTGGAAGTGTGCCAGACCCGAGGTGATTTGATCAAAGACGTTTACAGACGTTTACATCTTTGTGGCCTCGGCACTACAGCGTATGCGTCCGACAGACCCACCTAGACGATCAGCAAATAACCGATTTTGCCCGCAGCGGAAGCAATTCATCAATACGATTATTTTTACAGGTAG
>NZ_JBEONP010000097.1:0-7791 GCF_040544435.1 Undibacterium sp. GrIS 1.2 | reverse complement strand
GATCGTCGTTGTGTTTGTTGGGCATCGGGGCGATCAGTAAAATTGAGGCCGCATCGTAACATCACCGCTTTTCGAGTTTGAAGTGCACCAACGCCACGCCATGGTGAAAATAGTTTGAGATGTCGATAACTAACTTGATTCGTCCCGATTTGTGAACCCATTTCTAGTATCAATGGTTTCCTACCATGTTGGATTAAGTGCTCCCCTATAGCGAAAATCTACCGTATCGCAATACAAGGCTAAGCATCACTAGCCGGTTGAGTGCGTTGGACGGGCGGAAGAAGATGTCGTGGAACTCATTGACGCGCGAGTGGGCGTGAAATCAACAATATTTTCCAGCCAATGTCCAACTGAGAAATGGAACGACGCTTTCGATAACAAGACAATTGCAGACGCGGTTCTCGACCGTTTGGTATGTAGTTCCCACAACCACAAGCAGTCCGGCGCGTCGTTAAGGTAAAAAGTTAGAGATACTAAATAAGGTAGTGTCAACTTACGGGCTGCGGGAAAATTTTGTAAAGTAGCGTGATGGAAAAATCCCTACGCTACCGCGGCTTCCGCTATCCGGCAGAAATCATTAGTCATGTCGTGTGGCTCTACTTCTGGTTTGCGCGGAGTTTTCGCGACATACAAGAGCTTATGGCCAGCCTTGGCATCATCGTCACGTACGAGACGATTCGCCTGTGGCGAAGACGCCAATCATGCCGGGTGTCGAGTATCGCTAGCACAAGGGCCTAAACAACCGGGCCGAACTCTCGCATCAACCGACGCGGTAACGAAAGCGACAGACGCGCCGCTCCAAGTCATCCGGCCAAGCTCAGCGCTTTTTGTCGGCGCAGAACCCGATCAACAATGCCTTTCGGTGCCGGCGCAACAGCTTGACAGCGGAGCAGTACAGGCATGTCCGCACGTAGGCATATTGTATATGGGATGAGCTCACCGACGTAGCAAAAAAAGCCTAATACGTGACACCGTGTTTCCCTACCAGGGGTTCTAAGCCCAACCCCGCGAAATCTTTAGGCGTGCGTAGAAGAAGCTGGAACCCAGCGGTATAGAGTGGGAACGGACACGCCGAGGTTCTTGGCCACATCCTTGGGAGGAACGCCGCTGGCCAGCAGTTTCTTGGCCGATACGATCTTGCTATCGGTCATCTTGGGCTTGCGACCACCCTTACGACCAAGCTGGCGGGCAACTTCCAGCCCCGCTCTGGTACGCTCGACGATCAGCTCGCGCTCCATCTCGGCGAGGCTGGCCATGACGTGGAAAAAGAATCTGCCAGACGGCGTACCGGTGTCGATGGCGTCGGTCAGGCTCTTGAACTGGATGCCCTGCTTGTGAAGCTCGCCGACCAGATCGACCAGTTGCTTGACGCTGCGACCAAGGCGATCCAGCTTCCAAACCACCAAAGTGTCGCCCTCGCGCAGCATTTCCTGCGCCTTTCCCAAGCCGGGGCGATCAGCTCGCGTACCGCTCACCTTGTCCTCAAAAATCTTCTGGCACCCAGCCTTGGTTAAGGCATCCCGCTGCAACTCAAGGTTCTGATCCTGCGTCGAGACACGTGCATAGCCGATTAGCATGGCTTGTCTCGCGCCCGGTCGATGCGATCCTGCATCGCCTGCATGACTTCTTCGTGCGTGTAAAAATTGGCGTTGGGGTCGTCAGCTTCACGAAGTGCTTCCTCGATCTCGCGCGTCATGCGCGCAAAATCTTCCGGCCACAACGTCTGCTCCATGGACAGTGATGCTTGGCCGAGCAGGTGCAGCAGGCCAAACAGGCGCATATCATTGGTGGCGACGATGTGGTCACGAATCCGTGCTTGGATGGCTTCGGATGCCCGATGCGCCGCAGGTGTGGCCGTCCCTTCGTAGTCAGGCGGGAGCATCACTTCCTCGGCGATACGCACCCAGGCGCTAGCCAGTGCCTCAATGCTGGACGTGCTCATTTGCGGCGATCTGGCTCCCAGCCTTGGCTTGCTCGTGCTGTAAATCGTCAGGCAAGACTGACATGCCATTGCGAGTCGGCGCGATATGACCCGTGTCATTGCGGTCGAAGGCAAACTTCAGCGGAATCGTCGTCGTACAGTTCCCGAAGATCGTCTCGGCAAGCGATATCGGTTTTCCCGCAAATTCAGCCATTGACTCATTCATCAAGGCTGACTTGCCAGAACGCGGTTCATAGGTGAGTGGGTTGATCACAGCAGAGTAGCCGAACATCGGCGGCTTGTCGTCGTTGGTCATGGTTCTCTCCCTTCGTCGTCGGCATCTTGGCGCATGGCAGGCAGTTGCTTGAGTAGCTCCGGTAGCCATTCCTGTGCCGTCTCCCATACTACATCGAGATTGATGTCGAAATAGCCGTGTGCCATGCGATTACGCATGCCGCGCATGTTGCGCCACGGCACCTCGGGGTGCGCATTAGTGAACGCGACATAGCCCTCCATCACCTTTGTGGCGGCCTCGCCGATGATGATGAGACTCATGATGACGGCCTGCTGGGTGCGCTTGTCGGTCATGAAGTCGTCCTTGGCCAACCCTTCCACGAAGCTGCACACATCTGCTGCGGCCTGCTGTATGTGATCGATGTAATCAGGCAGACGGTTCTCATTCATACCGGCTGCGCCTCCGCGAGCACCTTAGCCCGGAATTTCGGCGGCAAGTCGCCGGGTGTCAGCAAATCAACGTGAATGCCGAGTAGCGATTCCAGATCGTCTTGCAGACCACCTAAGTCCAATAACGTGGCACCAGGCAGCGCATCGACCAACAGATCAAGGTCGCTGCCGTCCCGGTCGGTGCCATGAAGAACCGAACCGAAGACGCGCGGATTCGCCGTGCGAAAACGGTTCACCGCCTCGCGTACTGCACTTCGCTTCATGTCGAGCACAACGGACGGTCGCATGGGCATCCTTTCTTATCGAAACTCATTGCAATGGTAAGGGATCGAGAATAACATTTCAAGAACTATTTTCGAGAATCGTAATACCTTGATTTCGGTGTCGCTTCGGTGGCCTAGCGCGACTTCTCAAAATCCCTCGTTTGTGAGATTTATGCTTCTGTAGCATGTGCTCTCCATAGAGCTCGAAGAACAATTAATTTTTATGGCGAAAAGGACCGCAACATGCGTGGTGACGAAAGCAAACGACTGACTATTCTTTCGAGGGCCGAGAAAACCGCCCTGTACGCATTACCTGAATTTGATGACTTTCAACGCATCGAGTTCTTTGCCATGACAGATGCTGAGCGTGACTTGGCATTTGCACGCAAAGGGATGGCGGCACAACTCCATTGCCTTTTGCAAATAGGCTACTTCAAGGCCAAGTATGCTTTTTTCCGTTCTTCTCTGGGCGATGCGCCCACGGAAGACATTGCCTTCCTCATTCAAAGGTATTTTCCTGGGCAGGCATCGCCTACGCAGCAGGTGAGCGACAACGATCGCTACCTGCCTCGCAAAGCCATTGCCGCCTTGTTTTGTTTTCGCCTCTGGTCTGACGATGACCATGCAGGCTTGCTCGCCAAAATGACACGGCTGACCAGAACAGATGTCTCCTCCACTTTTTTGCTGGCCGAATTGATGGTGTTTTTGATTGGCCAGCGCATCGTGCGACCAGGCTACTCCACGCTACAAGACTTGATCGCGAGCGCCCTCACTGCCGAACGTGAGCGCCTAGAGCAGTTGGTCGAATCGGCTTTGACTGATGATTCACGCGACGCGTTGCAACAATTATTGGTGAGAGAAAACACCTTGTCAGATTTGGCCGCACTCAAACAAGATGCCAAAAGTTTTCGCTATCGTCAGATGGGTTTAGAGCGTCAAAAACGCCTCACGCTGGCTCCCTTATATACTATCGCCAAGGCACTGCTGCCAGGTCTTGACCTTTCGCAGCTCAACATTGCCTACTACGCCAGTCTGGCCAACTTCTACACCATCTACGATTTACGGCGATTCAAGTCCGGCCAGACCAACCTCTATTTACTCTGTTACGCCTGGCAGCGTTACCGGCAACTCACGGACAATGTAGTGGAAGCCTTTGGCTACCACACGCGGCAGCTCGAAGACGACACCAAGGCGGTCGCCAACCAGCAGGCCGTCAAAATACACAACGAACGGCAGCAAGCCACGCCACGGGTCGGCGAACTGCTCTTGCTGTATGTGGATGACTCGCTCACTGACGTTACCCCTTTCGGCACAGTGCGACACCGGGCATTTGGCATCATGCCTGAGGAAACGTTGCGCTCGACCGGCAAGCTCCTGACTTCGACACCTGTCAGCCAGATGGATTTGCGCTGGCAAGCGGTGGACAAGCAGAGTGGGCTTTGCACAAAAAATCTGCGCCCACTGGCTATATCCCTAAATTTCGCCAGCAGCAGTGCCAGTGGCAAAATCTGGCTGGACGCGTTGGAATGGATGAAGGGAGTCTTTGCCAGTCAGCAGCGTCTTTCTAAACAGCCACCGGAAGATATTCCACTTCGCACGATTCCCACCAGATTGCGCAGCTTTTTGCTGGACTTTGACACGAATGGCAAAGCTATTGGCCTACGTGGTGACCGCTACGAGTTTTGGGTTTACCGGCAACTGCGCAAACGCCTCGATATGGGTGATATTTACCTCGACGACAGCATACAACATCGGCGTTTTGCCGATGATCTGGTGTCCATGGAGGCTAAAGCCGATGCCCTCAAAGCCTTGGATATACCTTGGCTCCGCCAGCCGGTTGACACGACCCTAGACGCCTTGTTTATCGAACTCGATACACAGTGGCGAGCATTCGATGCGGAACTGCGCAGTGGCAAGCTCAAGCACCTCGAATTTGACCAAGACAAACAAACGCTGATCTGGCATCGTCCCAAGGCGGACAAGGATAAGCAAATACAGCAAGGTTTTTACGGCAAGCTTCAGGCTCGTGACATCGCTGACGTGTTTCGGTTTGTGAATGAGCGCTGCAACTTCCTGTCAGCCATGAAACCCTTGCAGCCTCGGTATGCCAAGAAAATTGCCGACGAAGACAGCTTGATGGCTGTCATTATTGCTCAGGCTATGAACCATGGCAATTTCAAAATGGCGGAGACTTGCGACATTCCGTACCACGTTCTGGAAGCCACGCACCAGCAGCATTTACGTCCGGCCACGCTGATTGATGCGAACGACATGATCAGCAACTTTATCGCCAGTCTGCCGATTTTTCCATACTACTCGATTGATATGGATGTGCTCTACGGCAGCGTGGACGGGCAAAAATTTGGCGCAGCCTCCCCGACGCTCAAGGCGCGCCACTCACGTAAATATTTTGGCAAGGATCGAGGCGTTGTCGCCTTCACGTTGTTGGCCAATCATGTGGCGTTGCAAACGGAACTGCTGGGTGCCAACCAGCACGAAAGTTACTGGGTGTTCGACATCTGCTACAACAACACGTCCGATATCAGACCCACTATGATCACTGGCGACATGCACAGTATTAACATGGCCAACTTTGCCCTCCTTCATTGGTTCGGTATGAACTTGGCTCCGCGCTTTACGAATTTGCAAACGCAATTAAAGCATCTCTACCGTGGCCCCGGGAAGAACGGGTACGGCGATTTTCTGATTCAGTCGGTGGGTGAAATTGACCGCGATCTGATCGTTGCAGAAAAAACAAATTTAGATCACATTGCTGCCACTCTGGGACTCAAGGAAATGAGTCAAAGCGTACTCGTACGCAAAATCTGTACGCTGTCAGGCCACCACCGCACGCGCAAGGCGCTCTTTGAATATGACAAATTGATCCGCACAATTTACACGCTGCGCTATTTGCGCGACCCTCAATTACAACGCGATGTTAATCGCTCCGAAAACCGCATTGAGTCCTACCACCAGTTGCGCTCGACAATCGCGCAGGTGAACGGGAAGAAGGAGCTGACGGGGCGCACTGACTTGGAAGTGGACATCAGCAACCACTGTGGCCGACTGATTGCCAACGTGGTGATTGCTTACAATTCCATGTTGTTGTCTGGTCTGCTGGGTCGCTATCTGACAACGGGTAACGAGAAGGCAATGGACTTACTCAGGCGCATCTCACCGGCGGCATGGCAGCACTTGCATTTCCTTGGACACTACGCATTCCGAGACAAGCGGCGACCAATTGATTTAGAGTCCATATTGGAAGGGGTGGTATTGACGCCTTAAAGATTTCGCGGGGTTGGGCTTAGAACCCCTACCAGAGGCAATTTCGTCTGCAATTCTACAAGTCGCCGTCTCGGTTCAGCAAGTTGACAATACCACCGTATGTAGTGATATGAGCATCTCGCTTAACGCGACAAAACCGCAATAAGCGCGTTGCGACATTAATTAAATGTTAATTACTATAATAGACTATAAAAAACTATAATTTCCTATAGCAAAATCTAGTGGGTAGACTATAATGAACTATAATTCTTTGTAATACAGTTCAAGCGTTTATATCATGACAACTGAAATTCCTATTTTTCACCGGCCAGAGTTAGCCCGGCAAATTGTCCAAAGAACCTTGTCTGCCAATGGACGGTCTGGTGTGTTCATTTCAGCGCCTCGGCGCACTGGCAAAAGCACTTTCATTATTGAGGATATCATTCCGTCGCTGAGGGGGCTTAAGGCTGAGGTCATTTACGTGGACTTGTGGAGCGATCGAAGCCGCGATCCAGGCGACTTAATTGCCGAAGCTGTTCGGGAACACCTACAAAAGCGCGAGGGCGTGCTACTCCAATGGGCGCGCAAGGGCGGCTTGGAAAAAATCAATGTCGGTGGAGTCTCAGTTGATATCGCTAAGGTCGGCATTGGCACAGGAAAAACACTGGCAAAGGCACTTGCAGAGTTAAGTGATGCTACTCAAGCGGTAATTGTTTTAGTGATTGACGAGGCGCAGCACGCTATCACAACGGAGGCCGGTGCCAACGCATTGTATGCCCTAAAAGCAGCACGCGACCAACTAAATGGTTCTGCTCATAATGGATTTCGGTTGATCGCGACAGGATCGAACCGAGATAAGCTCAGTATGCTAGTTAATGGGAAAGACCAGGCCTTCCTCAATGCTGTCCTGTTTGATCTGGAGCCCCTAGGGAAAGACTTCGTAGAGTGGGAGCTATCACAGTACGGCGGGTTGGTTGCGCCGTCCCTCGCGACCGTTGAGTCGGAATTCATTGCATCTGGCCACAAACCCGAAACCTTGCATAAGGCCCTTGACGATTTAGCATTTCGGTTTAACGTCACTGACTGGAATGTTGACTCTGAATTCAGGTCTATATTTTCGGCAATTAACTTGGATAGCAAACAGAATTTTATGCGCCAGGTGAATAGCCTTCCACCTTTGCAGGCGTCTGTTTTGGTAGTGATGGCTACAACTGGCGCAGACTATGCTCCGTTTCGGCCAGCCACCGTACAAAAATATAACGCCTTGTGCAAAAATTTTTCAACTTCGGAAGTTGTTGTTGACGACTCCTCCATCCAGTACGCACTGGAAGCACTTCGAAAGAAAACTTTGGTGTGGAACAGTGCAAGAGGTGTGTATGCGATCGAGGATTCACAGCACGTGGTTTGGCTTAAAGAGGAATTTCCTGCCGTAACAGTTGAATGAGGCTATTGTCAACTTGCTGAACCGAGACGGCGACTTGTAGAATTGCAGACGAAATTGCCTCTGGTAGGGAAACACGGTGTCACGTATTAGGTGTTGGCGCGCACTCAATATTGACCAGCCGGGGGTGCGGATAAAAACTTGGACTACTTGGAGGTAGTTCATGTATTCATACGAAGATCGTATTAGAGCAGTAAAGCTCTACATCAAATTTGGGA
>NZ_JBEONP010000096.1:0-7925 GCF_040544435.1 Undibacterium sp. GrIS 1.2 | reverse complement strand
CCTACCTGTAAAAATAATCGTATTGATGAATTGCTTCCGCTGCGGGCAAAATCGGTTATTTGCTGATCGTCTAGGTGGGTCTGTCGGACGCATACTTTCTAGTACGGGTGCCAGCCAGTATTAGAGAGCCAAGTTTATCGCTAAAGAGTCCTGGACCTGCCGGAGGCCGCCCTGCAAGGCATTAAGTTGCAAAGATTTACTTAACCACTCCATACAGGGGAAAATGATGGCCGTTACTTATGAGCATACGCATGACGTCGAGAGGTCCAAATTGCCGCAGGCGATTAAAAATGAACTGAGCAAACTATTCTCTAAAAATATTCACATAGCTCATAGCAAGACACGTATTAGCAAAGCGGCTCTGGGTATCAAAACACAGCGTCTGCGTTGCCTTTGCATTACCGCCGCGATAGAAGAGATGTACACCATTGGTAAGTTTGAAATTAAAAGTTTGGATAATCTCAAAGAAAAACATATTCAATTTTTAGTAGACCACTGGGTCGCAAAAAAACAAACACGCGGCACGATTGAAAATAAGCTTACTTACTTGGCGACCTTGGCGAGTTGGTTAAAAAAAGCCAACATCGTCAAAGATCCAGATAGCTATCCATCATTAGCCGAATTACCGAAAAGGACCGGGATTGTCATAGAAGACAAGTCATGGGAGTCGCACGGCATCGACGTTAATGCATTAATTGGCCGGATCGCCATGGAGAATAAACACATCGGTATTCAACTCATGTTGCAAATTACCTTTGGCGTGCGCGCAGAAGAAAGTATGCTCATGCGACCCTATGACACCGTCATGCGTCTATTCGGTGAGACCTACCTCCAGGTCGAAGATGGAACCAAGGGGGGACGACCACGTAAGTTTAAAATCGATGACGAATCCCAACTGGCCATTATCGAGATAGCCAAAAACTATATTAACAATAAATCTAAAACGACAATTCCAGCGGAGTACTCGCTCAAAAGATGGAAAAGTCATTATTACTATGTACTAGGAAAACATGGCATTACCAAAGAGGGCTTGGGTATAACAGCACACGGCTTGCGCGCACAATATCTCAACAATCTGTACAAAAATTTAACGGGGTTGGACAGTGCAGTGCGTGGTGGCGAAAAACCAGCCCAAGATATCCTTGCAGCCGCCCGCCAAATTATTACCGAACATGCCGGACACTCCATAGCCAGCAAAGCCAATGCATACATTGGCAGTCACGCGGCGATGAAAACCAAAACCTCAAAAGACCTGACAAATGAGCAGATTCTCGCTGCTTTGCAAACTTCTGAGGGCAATAAGATGAAAGCAGCTGAGCAACTAGGCTGCGCTCGCAGCTATCTCTACAAACGACTCAAAGATCTGGAGCAAAACCATGAACAGGCTTAAACACGTATTGTGGATTACCACGCAATTATGGACATTGCTCCTCGCATTCACGTTTGTTGTCTTCATCATCAATAGTAATGCAATGTGGATGCAAGTCAAATTACCGCTGCTCACGGTCGGTCTATTCCTCATGGTGATGGTGGCAAGAAAGTTAGCACATCACTACAGGGAAAAGTTCTCCACAAAATCAGTGGGAAACGCTGTGGATAAGTCGACCTGACGTTGAAAAAGTGCGGTCTACACCTAATAAATTTAAAGCGATTATTCATTGCTACATTTTTAAGCAATGGTGCCACTATACGCGAAATAGATTTCATCACCACTTTTCCAACGCGTTGGAAAAGTTCCTTACGATAAAAACTTTTACGCTAATACCAAAAGTATTGGTAGTGAGTCCGTCGCTTTTAGATTGTTCTATCAAAGGCAAACAGAAAAATAATTAACGTCCACATTCCCGCCGGAAACGAGGACGTCAAATACGACTCCAAAGAGCTATTGTAGAACAGAGTTAGGAATATCACTCACCTGTTGCGCCGCCATTTTGGCCCACATGAGATAACCCTCATCGGTGAGCTCCCTGACACGACTTTCTCCTAATTCCCGTAGTAAAGTCGGCGTTATTGCACCGAGTTTGCGCTCTAGCAAAGTTTCCCAGCACGCTTGTTCCTGTTCTTCAAACTCGACCCAACCATTCACGATACGCATTGTGTACCTCCATAAGTTAATTTTCAATTACAGACAACAAGATCTCAGAGTCCTCGCCGCCATTGCTGCTTCACCTCCTCAATCGCACCCCCTAAAGGTGAAAAATAGGCACGAAGCGTAAATCGCCAAAGTCCTCGCCATCCAGGCTCTTGCACTTGCGCATGAGCGGCTACTGATGCCTGCCAAGCTCCAATAAAAATCGCACAAAATAATTTACAGCCAAACAGCACAAAACGTGTCACTAAGATCAGCATATGTCTTCTCCTTAATTAAAGCTCGTTGAATAGAATCAGGAATTCCTCACCTAGCTGCGGTAGAGCGTGCGGTTACATTGGTTGCACTGAAAGTACCGGCGATGATCTGAGCGATTACTCCAGCCGTATTGCCGGATAGCGCGCGAATGGCAGTGATAACACTGCGTCCCAGAGCGTGTCTTACATTCAGGATGCTGCTTCCAATACTCTTCCAAGGTCGGACGCGATAGCCAGTCCCGATGAAGTCCCGCAACCGATCCTTGGTACCACACATATCCAATAACGCAGATCACAACGGCGTACAGCACTATTCCATAGAGATGGTTCATTTTGTATTTCCTTTTTGAATAAGCGAACGACAAGAATTGAATAGGGAAGGGGACTAAGTGTGTTCATCGAACGCGCTGATAGTCACGTCCGTCGTAGATCAAAAAGCCGGTCTGTTTATCGATCGTCAAAAATAACGGCAATCCATTCCGTATTTCTAAGGTGCCGTCTTTCATCACCGCCGGATAATTACGGGTGCAATGATCGAAACAGTAGATGGTGGTTTGTCTCACGATAAAATGCGCATCATTTTTAACAATCTCGAGCTTGTTACCCGACTTCTCCCTATCTTGCCAATGCCCGACAAAGGCAGTCCCCGATTCAGACTCGGGTGCCTGACATCCGGTGAGACAATTGAAAAAAACACCAAGAACCAATACTATTTTTAAGAAAAATTTCATAATCCACTTTCAGAAGAAAAAGACGCGATCTGGTAGCTCAGAGTGACTGCAGGTCGATGGGAATGACCGAGACTGCCCATCACATTGAGGTCATTGATTTCAAAGATCGCCCGTTGAAACCGATCGCTCAATACGCTCAGAGTCCCACACAAAAGCGTCTTGTCAAATTGCAGAAAATTGAACAACTGTGGGAGGATTGGTTGCTTAGATGAAGATTGAATATCCCATTGAAAAAGCAGATATCAGCAGATGAACTGAGAAAGAAATCAATAAGAAGGACTGTAGGAGAGCGCAGTACCCCGATATAGAGCATGAGCCAAATGAGGTTAATTTAAGGCGCGTAAACGAATTTTGACGTTAATTGAGTATTTGCATCAAAACAGCCATTGATTTTCAATTCAAAGATGCCATGTTTTTTCAACCAAAATTGCCACTAATTTTCATCTCAAATCTACGATTGAATTGCATCAATAGACATCGCAGGTTCTTAAGATCGACATGAATATTACGCAATGTCTAAATGCAAAATAGCCACTGGAGGGGAAGTTCAAACTTTCCCTCCAGTGGCTATTTTGCGTAAGAACTTTACGATCGCAAGCGAACTAGCGACCGTAAGCGGCCAGCGCCTCTACATTGCTTCGCGGCTTAGCTTTTAGAATTTGGTTGGTATTGCCATGCTATCGGCGCTGACTTGCATGAGCGGCTGGACATCGTTATTCAGTCGATCTCTGAGCGAAATGATATTAAGAAGAAAGCGTCTGAGAAAAGATAATTTTTTGGTGATTAATTAACGTTTCATTTGGATCTTGCTGCATTTCCTAGGCAGGCTGGAAAAAAGTGGCAATCGATTTACTCGTTATCAGATAATTTCAATAAACGCAGGCGACGAACCGAGCAGTACAAAACTACTTCTCGTTGCTGATCCCGAAAAGTGCGTATTTTCAAGTCATCGATGCGGATGAACATGAGTATGTCCTACCAGTGAATATTTCTCTTTTTTGATGTCTACCGGTACCACATGTACATTGCCATGCCGAACCCCGGTTTGTGAAATGATGGCATCAGCGCAGGCGCGTACCTCGGCCATTTTTCCTTTCAGCACGACGGTTTCTAAACAATTGTCATGGTCCAGATGGATGTGTTGCGAGGCGATAGCAATATCGTGGTGCTCATGCTGCATGTGGGTCAGACGATTGGCTAATTGGCGCTCGTGATGGTCATAGACATAGCTGACGGTTGCTACGCACCATTTGGCTTTTCCGGTGGCGACATCGGCCTCACCCAATTCTTTACGCACGAGATCACGAAAAGCCTCAGAGCGGTTTAAATAGCCTCTGCTTTCTACCAACCGATCAAAAGCATCTGCCAGATCGTCATCGACTGAAATGGTTAAGCGTCGCATCTTTTACCTCAACAAAATAAAGAAATTTTTTTATCATGACTCAAGTGTGTTCACCATACCGCAGTCAATCGTCATGATGACAAAGACCATTGTTCTCGCAAAGCTCATATCGACTGGTCTAATTTCAAATCTGAAATATGCTGCTCAAAAATTGGCAATTAAATTCACTCTCAACGAGCGCGATTCGATCGGATGAAAGTGTTTATCAAATACCCCCGCTGCAGGTTCACCCGGTAATCTTGATACATAAGCGTAGTCGATGGCTGAGTCTTGGCGGTTGGTTAAATTATAGCCTTCAAGATCTACCCGCAGCTTAGGACTAATCTTGTAGCCGATGCGTCCGTTAAGAGTTACTGTCCGATCAGATCGAACTGAATTATCCTCAATTAATGGTCTTGGTCCAAAGTAGCGTAACTGCAAGCCTCCAAAATAGGGACCTAGGTTGTCAACCGCAAGTGCCAATGAGGCAACACCCTCAACTGAGCCTGGAATATAAGCACCCACAACATCAAAATTCCGATAGCGAGCTTTTGCAAAAGCGATATCCGCGTCGATTGTCAGCCACTTAAGCGGTTTATAGTAGTTAGAAAATTCAAAACCTAGTCGCCGGCTTGGGCGTCCTGTATCTTGGGTCGTACCCGCATCCCCTTGGAACAGCAATTCTGAATCAAGATCGAGGCGGTACACCGAAAGGCTGGTTTGCAGACCTTGGATCAACTCAGTTCTGACGCCGAGTTCTAAACCGCGAGACAAAACCAAGGCGGACTCGCGCGTGGCACTCATGCTGGCATCACGCGGATTGACTGAAATAGTGGCGCCCCGAGCATCGTTGCTATGAAAACCGCGACCCATATTAAAGTAATATTCGGTTTTGTCCCAAGGGCCAAAAATAAGACTTAGTTTCGGGCTGGGTAAATGTTCTGACACGGTATTAGAATTAGCAATAAGATTACTGGTGACATTATTCCGATAGAAATCCTCTCTGATGCCCGCAATACTTCTAAATTTATCAGTCCATTGGGTCGCATTTTCTGCATACAAGCCCAAGCTAGTTTCAACGGTATGATCCTCTCGTGTTGTGGATAGACGCTGCCGGTCTTTAGTCGAATACAAGCCGTTATGGATATTGTCGTTCTGAAATTGTAGCCCAACCGTATTCTCAGATTGACGTCCCATCAACGGTAGTTTCCACGTATGGCTCGCATTGAGAGCCGTTGTGACCCGTCGGTCTGGCTGGTTAAATTGATCACCATTAATAGGGTCGTCTAAAAAATAGGTGAAATTAGAGTACAGATCAAGTTGGTTATTAATTACGTAGGCATTGAATTTTGTTGCTGTTGTCTCTGTGGTTTTTTGCCATCCAGTAGATAAGCTGTAACGGTGAGCGCTGCCACCATCGCTAGGATCAATTGCATCAAAACGATTGGCAAGTAGGCCAGAATCAATCGCACGCTGTGGAATCTGATCAGTAGAATTCCAATGGGCTCGGTAAGCCATCAAACTGATATTAAATCCGTTTGCCTCAGTACCCTCGCTGTAACGCAGTACACCGTTTACTTTACGATAGTCATCGCCGTGTACAAATGGGCCATCATTATGAAATAACTCCAAAGCATAAAGTAGATTGCCGTTACCGAATTTTGGTGAGTCAGCTAACAAGGTACGAGCAAATCCATTTTGTCCCACACCTACACTAAAAATTCCTTGCGGGAGTCGATTTGCATAAGCCACGCTGACCGATCCGGCTGACGCAAAATCTCCCTGTTGCGCATCATAAGGGCCTTTGCTGTAATCGAGTCTAGTCGCTAATTCGGGTATTAAAAAATTGACATCAGTCCATCCTTGTCCATGAGCATGGGTGCGCTGGTTGACCAACATACCGTCAACTGTAGTGCGCAGATCCGTGCCGTGATCGAGATTAATGCCGCGCAGATAGAACTGATTAGCTTTTCCTTCGCCGCTATGTTGGCTGACGATGAGTCCAGGCGTTGCTTCTAGCAGTTCACCCGGGCGATATACGGTACGAGCCTCTAATTGCTGCTGCGTTACCACCCCTACACTTGCAGCGCTAGCAATCCCGATCTGGCTATTTCGTGAACCCTCCACTACAACGGACGGAACTGTCTCATCCGTTTCTGCGCTCCAAGAAGGCGCAGCTATACAAGGCAACATGGCAATAACTAATGATATTTTTTTCAATTGAAAGTAAGGTAGTTTCTTTTGGAAAATATTGTCCATTGCTGAATGTCCCTCTTGGAATAATGATTAATTAAAGCAATAAATTGGGTGATTGAGAACAAAAATTCTCGATGTATGAATAAATAAATATTATTCATATCAGTATTTGTACGTTGAAGCTATAAAGTCGGATTCAAGCTTGAGGATAAATTTTTATTTGATCTAAAATAATTGTATGGAGAATATGCGTACGTTCATACAATATAAAAACGTTCCGTTATTCAAAGGATACCTAAAAGATAGAAAGTAAATTTGACGCTCCGTAAAGTACAATTTTCTTTGTATTTACTCAACTTGTCTTTAGTGGGCTAGAACAATAATGATCTTGTTTTTAGATTTTGATGGTGTTTTGCACCCAGAACCCTGCTACCAAGAGGCGCAGTTATTCTGCCACTTGCCGCGACTAGAAAATGTCTTAAGAGATTTCCCTGATGTGCATATTGTTATTTCCAGCACATGGAGAGATAAACGTTCAATCACTGAACTCAAAGCATTCTTCTCCGAGGATATTGCCGACCGGATCATCGGTACGACTCCAGCCTGGAGAGAAATCCCAGAGATTATGGATACGATTGGCTATCAACGACATGCGGAGATTGAGGGTTGGTTGAGACAATCTGGTCGGCCATGGATAAACTGGCTGGCAATTGATGATAAACCCTATCTTTTCAAGCCGTTTCTAAAAAATCTGATTAAAACCGATTCACTGACAGGCTTCGATGATCAAGCCGAAGAGCGGTTAAGGCGTCATCTCGCAGTAGCCTCGCGTCCATGCTAAACACTTACACGCTACGTAGTGTGACTCTAGCAGAAGCTAATATAGTTGCTTCCTATCGCTACTATCGGGAACAAGAAAACCAAGACGACAAGGCTGCTTATATGTTCTGGCTTAGTCACGCTATCGGTGATGGCCGCTACATCGGACTATTGGCCGAGAGTAACGGTAAGATAGTCGCCAGTGCAGGTATGACGTTACTTGATTGGGGGCCGACACGCGGCGATCCTAATCCCTACCGCGCCAGAATCGTGAATGTCTACACGGAACCGGCGATGCGTCGTCAAGGAATCGCCAGAGTCCTAGTTGAACGATTGCTGACACTTGGGGAGCAACGCGGCGTTGGTGCACTTCAAACTCGAAAAGCGGTGATGTTACGATGCGGCCTCAATTTTACTGATCGCCCCGATGCCCAACAAACACAACGACGATC
>NZ_JBEONP010000095.1:0-8134 GCF_040544435.1 Undibacterium sp. GrIS 1.2 | reverse complement strand
ATTCTTACGACAGCAACTTAAAAATCCGAGTATTACTATGCGTCTTGCATAAACCCGTTTTATTACAAAATTACGCTTTTTGCGTAAGTCCTAAACTTAACTGGTACACTTTTGGCGCGCTACTTGGTACATCTTTACTCCGCGATTGACAGAACAGCCTGATCGCCGACAGCGGCCTGGAAATCACGTTGCGCCAATCGAAATATTTGAACAATCTTGTGGAACAAGACCACCGAGCCATCAAGCGCCGAACGCGACCCATGCTGGGATTCAAAAAATTTCATTGTGCCACCAAACTCATCGCCGGCATTGAAACGATGCACATGATTAAAAAGGGACAGCTCAATTGTCCCGATGGTTAAGTTACATCTGCTGCAGATCAATTCTACTCTTTAGCTTTCTGATTTTTCCGCTACCTCGCTGCTTCAGCTAAACTTTAGTTCCTTATCGCGACAGAACCCGAACGACGCTGGTAGCAGGAATCCCCTTCCTTTCTGTGTGAGCAGCAGCCGCGCGGCTGAGGTGCGGGAGAACATCAATTATAGAATCAAATTAACACTGGCGACAACAACGCAGCTGAATTATTCGCTGCTCGGTTGACCTCTGTCGACACGCACCAAGCCTGCATCTGACTAGCATCATAGGGTTTGATTAAAGGCATCAGCTCAGATGTAGGCAAAGTATCCGGTGTCAGCCACAAGTCCCAATCCTCCCTCGCTAAAATCACTGGCATCCGGTCGTGGATGGGTTCCATCATAGCGTTGGAACCAACCGTGAGAATTGCACAGGTCTCTAAAAAAGAACCTGTCTCACCATCAGGTAATTTACTGGTCTCCCAGATCCCTGCTAATGCCATTGGTGACTTATCTTTGAATGAAATATAAAAAGGTTGTTTTGTTTTTTGTCCTGGTATCACTTTCCATTCATAGAAACCAGAGATTGGAACAATACAGCGACGGAGGTGGAATGCCTGCTTGAACATCGGTTTTTCAGCCGCTGTCTCGCCACGTGCGTTATTCATCATGGCCAGCTTACTTGCGTCCGTGATCCAGGGCGGCACCAATCCCCAGCGCATCAATGAACCGAGTCGACCATCTTTGCACTCCCTCACCACCATGATCTTGGTGCCAGGCGCAATGTTATAACGGGCTAAAAAGTCTGGCATTGCCGATACGTCGATCCATTCTTCCAACACTGGCTTTGGGTGTGCTAAAGCAAATCGTCCACACATTTATTTTGACCCTCTCTTATTTTGACGCGCCACACCATTGACCTTAATTATACTGTATATTTAATCAGTATAAAAGTCGCAGGTAAATCCACTAATAAACCCTCTAGCAAACTCATTTGCTTGTAAGAACATAGGCAACACTTGCATCATGAACACCGTTATTTCCTTTAATCGCGCCATAGATCCACCATTAGCGACACTCCATCAGACACCGCTGGCCGCTGCTAGCAATCCAGAGTTAGCCGGTGTCCCTTTATTCGTACAGAAGGTCCCAGCCGGGTTCCCATCACCTGCCGATGACTACGTAGAAGAGACCTTGGATCTCAACACCTACATGATCCGGCATAAAGCCTCGACCTTTGTCTTTACTGTACAAGGGGACTCCATGATTGGTGCCGGCATCTTCGATGGTGACAAGGTTGTCGTAGACCGTGCTATCGATCCTCGTCATGGTCATATCGTGATTGCCGTGATCAATAACGACTATACGGTCAAAAAGCTCTTCAAATGGCGTGGTGTGATAGAACTGCGCGCAGAGAACCCTGCGTACCAACCAATTCGCTTTAGTGACACGGACGAGCTTCAAATTTGGGGAATCGTGATTGGCGTCTTACGGCGCTTCAAGGTGTAAAGAGACTAGTGCCATGAACGATCTCCCAGCTCAACCACCTGCAACAAATCAGCTCAGCGCCAGTAAGCAACTATTTGCCTTAGTCGACTGCAATAACTTCTATGTGTCTTGTGAGCGCGTATTTAATCCACGGCTTGCCAATCGACCTGTGGTCGTACTTTCCAACAATGACGGCTGTGCTGTCGCACGCTCTAATGAAGTCAAAGCCCTCGGCGTTAAAATGGGAATGCCTTGGTTCATGATGAAAGACCTGGCAAAGGAACACGACATCATTGCCTTATCCTCGAACTACACGCTCTATGGTGACATGTCTAACCGGGTCGCCAGTATTTTGCGCGATTACAGCCCTGATGTTGAAGTGTATTCGATTGACGAATCCTTTCTCAGTCTCAACGGTATGCAAGGACTCTGGCAATCATCGATGGTTATGGGGCAACATATCCGCCTTCGCGTCGCCCAATGGACTGGTTTGCCAGTCTGCGTTGGTATTGCCTCCTCCAAGACACTCGCCAAACTCGCCAACCACGTCGCCAAGAAATGGCCAGAATTTAATAGTGTCTGTGATTTCAATGCCATTCCTGAACCAGACTTAAGCGCCCTATTCGCGACCATCGCTGTAGGGGAGGTCTGGGGCGTCGGAGGACGACTCAGTGCGCGACTCCAAGAGATGAATATCAATACCGTACAAGAGCTGAGAGACGCCCCCATCAAATTATTACGCGCTCACTTTGGTGTAGTGATGGAACGCACGGTCAACGAACTCAGAGGACTCTCTTGCCTGGATATGGAAGATGTCGTCTCGCCAAAGAAACAGATCATCTCCTCACGCTCATTCGGCCAATTAGTTCTCACCATTGATGAACTCAACGAGGCCGCTGCCTCTTACATGACCCGCGCCGCAGAGAAGCTTCGTCGTCAACACTCCGTCTGTGCCGCAATTCATGTCGCGGTCAGAACCAACCCATTCCGCCAACGAGACAAGCAATACAATAATGGCATTGTCATTCCCTTACCTGATCCCACTGACGACACAAGAACCTTGATTGGTGCCGCCTTATTCGGCCTCGAACAAATCTACCGTCCTGGCTACTGGTACAAGAAAGTGGCTGTCATGCTGCTAGACCTATCCAATGCAGGACAAACGCAAGGCGCTTTGTTTGATCCACACGGCGAGCAAGCACAGCGCTCTAGTAAGCTCATGAAGACCATTGACATCCTCAACAGAGAACTAGGCGCTAATTCAGTGAACATTGCCTCGTGTGGCATGCAAAAACGTTGGAGTATGCGGGCCGAGAAGAAGTCGCCGAAATATACGACGAGATGGGATGAGACGCCTTTAGCTTTTGCGAGATAAGATAGATTAACTGCCTTGTATATTTACCGATGTGCAGTAACTCCTTGAAACTATCAGTGTCTTCGCTCCGATGAAAGTCAATTATGAATACAGGTGAAAATAAGCCAGCTATCAATTCTAGCGTTCCAAAGATCGTTGGTCGGCTCTGCATCGTATTGGTTACAGCGTGTCAGATGCAATCATCCTATGCGACAGACTCCGTTGCATCTGGAAAGGCACTTTTTGTAAGTTTGGCATGTGCGTCTTGTCACGCTGTTGGGCCTGGCGCAAGAGCTGGGTTTGGGCCACAACTAAATGGTATTTTTGGGCGAGTAGCGGGTAGCACGGTTGATTACCAGAGTCGATATTCAGCTGCAATCAAACAATCGGGTATCGTCTGGTCCGAACAGTCTTTGACGAAATTCATTAATTCACCCAGCGATCTAATTCCTGGTACAAAAATGAGATTTTGGGGTCTCAGCGATAAGAAGAAGGTCGATGATTTACTTGCTTATTTGCGTAGTTTTCCAGTTGATCCAAAGTAGATACTCATACAAAGCGCATGAGTTGAGGCAGCGATAAATATTAATTGTGATCTAAACCAGTCTCAAGGACCGGGCAATTCCAATTGCGATATTGATCCAGTTTTGTCACGTTATTCGAAAACTTTACGTATTTAGTTGGTGTAACATTTCCTTGCTCAACTGTTTTGATCAATAGTTGTATGCAACTGAGGCTATCCCGCCTGATCAATATTCGAGGAAATCACAAAATGAAGAAATTAATTACAGCAGCAGTGCTCACTTTTGCTTTCGTATCAGCTCAAGCAGCTGACATTGTTGATACCGCCGTGGCAGCAGGTTCTTTTAAAACATTGGTTACCGCCATCAAGGCCGCTGGACTAGTTGAGACATTAAAAGGTCCGGGCCCATTCACTGTTTTTGCACCGACTGACGAAGCATTCGCAAAAATTCCAAAAAATAAGCTCGATGCTCTTTTAAAGGATAAGGCTGCGTTGACTAAAGTACTCACTTATCATGTTGTAGCTGGTAAGGTAATGGCAGCGGATGTAAAGGCGGGTCCTGTCAAAACTGTCGAAGGTAGTTCGCTGATGGTGACGACTGCCGGGGGTAAGGTTAAAGTAGACAATGCAAACGTGGTGAAAACCGATATTGTGGCCGACAACGGTGTGATCCATGTCATTGACTCAGTGATTATGCCTAATTAATTTAGAAAAATTGTTTGAGTAAGAAAGATACTTACTTAACTAATCCCAAAAAGTTGGATACCAGTTTTTGGGGGTTTTCCGCATAAAAATATCCTGAGCAGGTTAAGCTCGAAGTTTGACCTATTTGACGAAAACACAGTAGGGATGCCACGTATCAGTGCGCACAAAGCATTATGATTTCCAATGGATATTCAGTCGCTTGAGACGCTCGCGGAGGGTGCTTTTGATGCGACCTTCACAGAAATCATCCGGATCAAACTCTATTAGATTCACTTATTGCGACATAAACGGTCAAACTCGCACCCCGCGAGGCAACGCCCACCGAAGCTAGTTTGGCGACCGCAGTGGGAAGTTTTGTATTTACCGACGGCGTCCGGCGCGCCGCGTCCTTTCAAAAAAATCGTCCGGCTTGGTTTGTACCCAACGAACGAATTTTTGGATTTCCGCTTGCTGTAGCAATGCTTCCGCGGTGTTGAAATCACGCGCTAGTTCGGTTTCGGTAAATAAGGCGTGAATATGACGATGGCAAATGCGGTGCATCGTTACCGTCAGCTTGCCACCTTTCATCTTCGGGATCAGGTGATGTGCGTCACGCTGCGCAGTAGGAATCGGCCTTGCGCAAAGCGGGCAGATAGGCGCACTGGATTCCATATGCCAGCCGGGTGGATCGACTTGTTTACGTTTCATGGCAGAATACGAATGGATATCGATGAATGATAGCTGCGATGGCAAACTGTTGCTGACCAGCAATCGACTCGTCATGTCGCAATAATTAGATCTGATAAATTAGTCTACGTTTTTGTCCACACCGTCAGACAGTAAGGCGGGCCTTTTTTGATCATCTGCAGGGTCGTAATGCAGCGCAAGGAATGCGGTCACAATAAAATCCTTGAGGCCGAATATGGATCGCACAATCCACCTCGTGGCAAGATGTTCTTGCTCAACGATATAATAAGATACTTGATCCAACATAGTTCGATATCAGCGCGGATGTCCGCCCTTACCCTATCGATCTCTGTGGTTTTGGCACCGCTCTTGTCAATGGTAATTTTCATCGGCAAACTATACAGTCCTATAGTCTGTTTGAAGAAGCGTCGCGCTGCAGGTAAATCACGACAAGCGTTGGAGGGTGAGCAGAAGATCGATGGTGGTGCTGTTGCGATCGACGGGATGCCAAAAAATACTGCAATTGACCAGTCACCTTACAATAGGCTTTGTCGAACTAACAACTAGCGCCAACTAGACGTTTGTATCTGCGAAAAACTTTGGCAAGCACGGCCGGAATGCTGATCGGTCAACGATGCACAGTGGGGAAACATCTTGATACATTCTTAGATACCTACATCTTTTTGGTTTCGTGACAGACATGCATCCCGTTTGCCGCTCAGAATCAGCCGCAATGCAATGATCGACAAAATGCTCACCAAGTGGAGTAGCAAATTTTGAGATAAACATTCTTCATAAAGAGCGACGATGAATTTCCTGCCCGGTACGTTCATGCAAAAGCCCACGGATACAACCAATCAGTAAATATAATCCGTAGAGACCACAGAGAGTCTGCAAACTCAGAATGCCTATCGCTAATAAACTCATGTTTATATCATTTTCCCTGAAAACACATTTGCTCACTAAAAGAATAGCGTAGGCGAAATTCAGCCATAGTCTAGGGCTATTTTTCTAGAACATACCCAATTAACTTCGAATTCAGCTTACTCGTCGTAGCTTAGCCTAATTCGGCTAACGCTCTACATCACCAGCACTGCCCCCCCTCCCTTCCCCTACAGTTTTTCTCATCGTCTTCTTTCTTAGTTCGCCCGTTGATATCTGCTTTCTCAATGAGATTTGCACTGTTGGGATAAGCATCCAATTCCGAAGCAGTTATTCAATTTTCTGCAATTTGACAAGACTCTTTTATATGGGATTCTAACGTTGTTGAGGTATCGATTTCAATGGGAAATCTTTGAAATGAATGACCTCAAAAGAACTAGCAGCCTCCATCTTTACATCGACCTGCCATCACTGTGCACTAGGCAATGAAGCCATGGTTGTGTTCAACGAGTTTAATTTAGGAGAAGAACCGTGCTGACATTAGCAAAACGTATTTTAGTATTTAGTTGGAAATTATTTTGTGCGATTTTTATTGGGGCATGGCAAGCATCAGAGGTCGCCCATGCGCGAGTTCAAGAGTCTGGATGGAAAGGCTTCTGGCGCTATACCCTTCGTGCCTATTTTTCACCTTTAGGGGGCGCGATAGAGGGCGTCAAGAAACAATGGAAACGAGGACTCTGAGATCTTGTTGTCCGTAATTCGACAGTTAACTAATGGAGTTAAACAATGCGCATAGTCAATGGCTGGATAGAGTTTGAAGAACAAGAGCAAGCGCTCTGGGAAACTTTACTTGAACGCAAACTCGGCGCAATAACGCCGGTCTTATTACGTGAATTGGGGGAAAGTCGTGTTAGGGAGCTCGTCGATGATGGCTACCTTATTTGGGCCAGAATGGCGGCGCAACACATAAATGATATACCTTGCTCTCATCTGCAATAATTCTTTTGGGTCTCATTTGCCGTCCTAGTTCCCGCAGGGGAATGTAGGACGTCAATCATTGGTACAACTACTATTTACTCGATAGTTTAATTAATAATCTCGTTCAAGTACTACACAGTTAGTGTCAGCCTCGGCATTAATGCTTTGACTTGCAATTTCAGATTTTCATCCCATCCCAGAGCTAAAAATAAGTGTTTTCATCGACACGGAATTCACCGACTTGCTGGAACCGATCCTAATCAGTATCTGCATAGTCACTGACACAGGTGAGGAATTTTACGTAGAAGTTCCCTACCCTGATGACAAGTGCACACCATTCGTTCGCGAAGCAGTATTGCCGCAATTGAGTCGGAATCCAGACTTCTATTGTGGTGTTCCAGACCTTAGTATAAAACTCTGGCAATGGTGTTGACGATGACCCTAAACTAAGCCACTTTTTAGAATAAATTTCATCCAAAACTGAGCCACGTGATTGAATTGCCTGCTTAACAAATGAGCAGGGAGACATGGAGTGATCACCGTGGGCATGTTAGCCAAAATAAGGCGGATGTATTTCCGCGACAAACTCTCGATACGAGAAATTGCGAGACGAACCAATTTGTCTCGCAATACCATCAGTAACTGGCTCAAAAAAGAAGCAATGCAAGAGCCGAGGTACCCTCCGCGACAAGTCAGCCGATTAATTGATCCTTTCACAGACCAATTACGGCAATGGTTAGAAACAGATAGCCATCGACCTAAACGTGATCGACGCACAGCCAAAGTGATGTTTGAAGCCATCAAAGCACAAGGTTTTAAAGGTAGCTATGTGCGAACGAGTGCGCATGTTCGTCAACTGCGACAGGTATTGGGGGATGCGCCGCAACGTAAAGCCTTTGTGCCATTGCGTTTTGCGCATGGCGAAGCATTTCAATTTGATTGGCGTTGTGAATACGCTTGGATTGGTGGTCTGCGTAAGCGTATCGAAGTGTCACATTGTAAATTAGCGAGCAGTCGTGCTTTTTGGATGATCGCTTATCCGATGCAAAGCCATGAAATGCTTTTTGATGCGCATACTCGCTCATTCCAAGGTAAGCGTCCGACGCAACCATCTAGCAATGATGAAATGAACGCGCCACACTCCTTCGTTTCAAAGTTAAGGAGAAGGCATGAGCCACGACCCAA
>NZ_JBEONP010000094.1:0-8504 GCF_040544435.1 Undibacterium sp. GrIS 1.2 | reverse complement strand
CTGATCTTATTCAATTCTCTGCCTTCAAACTCCGTACTCACTTCTTGTGTTTCACTATCTTTCTTACCTCTACTTCCCCGCCTCTCGACGGGAGCAGAACTATAGCAAACTACACCTCCCTTTGGCAAGCGCTTTCCATTCATATTTTATAAATCATTACATAAATTAATCAACAAAGTCCTTGTACTTACCTGACAATACTGGTTTGACCACAATCTATTTTGAATTTTTATGAATCCAGAAAGCCGTAAATTTCTCTCGGAGACCATACTGCATAAGCGAGGTATCCGCATCAATCTTCAGCTCCCTTTGATTGAATCGGATGAGGAGGTGAATTTGCGCAGCAAGGATGCCTTATTCCAGCGTTTAATAGCATTGTGGGCGGTGACTGGGGCAGCAGAGGCAGAGCACCCAAGCTATTTTCGCCAATACATAACAACACATCAAATGGCTTCGTATTTATCTGAACAAGAACACGCATTCTTATTTAGCGATGTAATGTCCAGTCAGGATAGAGCGCACTTTGCAATCCAGAAAGAGCGTCTGTTCTTCCTCGCTTGGTGTGCAGGCATCCAAGACGAGATTGAATTGAGTTTGCATGCATCGGACGTCAGCAAACTACAGCGTTTTTTCCCGCAAGCGATAGAACAAGCTAGCGTTCTGGAGAAAGCGATACAGCTGCGATCCAAATCACGCATTCTGGATTGGGCTGATTTACTATACCGGGTGCATTGGGCAGTACGCCATGCTAATTTGATTGGCAAGACAACCGTCGGCAATATTCGTTGCGATGTTATTCCAGAGTGGCATCATGCAGTCAATTGGATCACTGCCTATAACGAAGAAGACAATTGGGATCTGGTTGAAACGGACACCTGATTAAGTAGATAAGTGGAGGCTAAAATTTTAGCGCCAACGCTAACAACAACGAGAAAACACAAAATCATCTGGATTCGACTTCGCAATACTTACCAAATAGATATACTCCCCCTCTATTTTAGTAAAAATGACCTGCAGAGCAGAAAACATCTGGACGATTAAATATACCCACTATGAGTATCTAAATTAACACTATGAATATAAGCGCATTAGAAACCATCGTAAAGCGACAAAAGCCGGGTGCTAAGTTTGTCGTTTTTGCAGAGATGCTGGGGATGAGCATCCCTGCCTTTGATCTTCAGGCCAAGCAATGGATTGCTGAAGGTGGCGAGGGATTTCGTGTGACGGGGGTGCCATTTCGCAGAGTGATCGATGGAGAGTTTTTAATCCAGCGCATCACTCTGATCAAAGACGATATTGAAGAGTAAGCGATTCGTCTGGCAGTTTAGCTACTACATGTAAAAAACTAAACCGCATGCTCAAAATATTACACCCTGACTGCCGGTGCGCTATCGATATCGATCAAAGACTCGCGGCCTTTATCTGTAATCGCAAAACCACCCTCCGGCAGTGCCACGATATGCGCTTTTTTACCTAAAAACGTCGCCACATCGCTGCCGATCTGAGCCATAGGATCGGTGGAAATCATACGCAAACCTTGAATACAATTTTTGACGAACAAGGTTTGTAAACCTTTCTCGGTCATATCAAAACTGCCGTCTTTATTATGTTTGATATATTTCAAACCGTTTAAGCGCTTGGAGTTTCTGCCAATGCACGCGTTGGGACGTTCGTTTTTACGTAATTTGCTAATCAGCTCCAGCGCATTAAATTCGTCGATGGTCAGAGTGTCGTTCATAGTATTTCCTTGAAAATGAGGTATTCCGTGGTACTTACTACCCAAACCATTACAACCGTCTGCCCTGCTGGCAAATGAGTGAAAGGTTCGGGCCTTTATTCTTTCTTTGTTGCCATGGTATTGATGTTCGCGCCTAAAGCCGTGTATTTTGCAGTAGAGCCGTATGACTCCCCTGCCGGATAACGCAACTCATTTTTTGCTATCTTTTCTTGCGCCGCGGCGATCAGATCAATACCATTTTGCTCCGCTATGAGTAACAAATAGTGTAGTACATCAGCACACTCGTCCTTCAAATCTTGCTGAAAATGCGCTTCCTTTTGCAAGGCAGCGATCTGCTCTTCACTTTTCCACTGAGTCAATTCCAATAATTCACCCGTTTCTAAATGCAAAGAGATAATCAGATTTTTTAAATCATGAAACTGCTTCCAGTTTCGTTGATCTCTAAATTTGATCAAAGAATCCGTCAGCGATTGAAGATCAGACATGGCGTTGTTTTGCTCTACTTTTGTTCTAATTGTATGGAGATTGCTGACAAATACATCAGACATCAGCACTTAAGTTCGGCATTGTAATCTATGCGTCTGGCGATCCAGCACTCTTGTGTTGCAAAGCGACGCCACCAAACCTGATTTTCATTGCTTTTAAATAACGTAGGTATGGACAGGGGATTTGCCGCGCTTTACTATACTTTGCTGATTTTATTTTCAAACAGAGTCACGTACTTGAAAAAATAATTGAATTTTTAGGCAAATCGGCGAACTCTTTGGCCTTATTCAGGTCAATTAGATGCTGAATTGTCCGCTATCGCACTGGCTGCTACTGTTGACATTAACCTCAACAGCCACCGCTAGCGGTATCCGACCAAAATTTTCAAAACAAGTTGGAAAACGCATTCAGTAAAAAAGATCGTAGCAATAAAGACAAGCACTTCATTCCATCACCCCAGGAGATCAATTAGTGAAAGCTCACGTACTCAGCGCTATCGCGCTCATGTTTGCCGGCGCTACCAGCGTCTATGCTGATGAACCAGCAAAAGCTGCACCAGCTACACCAGCCAAATCTGCCGCATCCTCCGCTTCTGTTTTATTGTCTGGCATCGACAATAAATTCAATGACACCAGCGTGCGGGCGCAAGACGATTTTTATCGCCATGTAAATGGTTCCTGGTTAAAAACTGCCGAGATCCCAGCCGACAAATCGTCTGCTGGCGCCTTCATCGATTTGCGCGAAGCGACCGTTCCACGCATGCGCAGCATTATTGAAGGTTTGTCCAAGCAAAAACCTAAAGCAGGTTCTGAGGCAGCCAAAGTCGGTGATATGTATACGACCTACATGGATGCCGACAAGATTGAATCCATGGGGCTGAAACCACTGGAAGGCGATTTTGCCAAAGTTGCTGCGCTCACCGATAAAAAACAAATACCGGCATTTATCGCCGGTCTTAACCGCATTAGCGTTGGTGCTCCGCTGGATGTCGGCGTACACCAGGATAATAAAGATTCCACCAAATATGTGCTTGACATCGGCCAATCGGGTCTGGGCTTGCCGGACCGCGATTACTACTTAAAAGATGACGACGTCAAACTCAAAGACGCGCGCACGAAATATCTTATCCATGTAGAAAAAATGCTGAGCATGGCTGGTGATAAAGACGCAGCAAAAAATGCGGCTGAAATCCTGGCATTAGAAACAGAAATTGCCAAGATCCAATGGAGCAAAGTAGAACTGCGTGATCCAATCAAAGCGTATAACAAAATCGAACTTAACAAACTCGATGCATTAACACCAGGTTACGACTGGACAGGTTACCTCTCAGCATTAGGAGTACAAGGCAAGATCGATTACCTGATTGTCAGCCAGCCGACTTATCTGACAGCATTTAACACGCTGCTGCAAAACACATCGCTGGAGACTTGGAAAACGTATTTCAAATGGCATTTGTTAAGCTCTGCTGCCAGCCAATTGCCAAAAGCATTTGTGGACGAAAGCTTTGGTTTCTACAGCACAACTTTGCGTGGTGTGCCAAAACAAGAAGAACGCTGGAAACGTGGCGTGCGTCTGGTTGACTCTGGTTTGGGCGAAAGCTTGGGCAAACTTTACGTAGAAAAGTATTTCCCAGCGGCGAACAAAGCCAAAATGGAAAAACTGGTCAACAATCTGCTGTTAGCTTACAAACAAAGTATCGATACGCTGGATTGGATGAGTCCAGAAACTAAAAAAGAAGCCCAAGCCAAACTGGCAACCTTCATGCCCAAAATTGGTTATCCAAACAAATGGCGTGATTACTCTGCGTTGAATATCGTCAAAGGCGATGCAGTTGCCAACTTGCGCAATGCTCGTTTGTTCGCTTCCCAAGTGGAATTAAATAAATTAGGTCAACCTATCGACCGTGACGAATGGGGTATGACACCACAGACAGTCAATGCCTATTACAACCCGGAGATGAATGAAATCGTCTTCCCGGCAGCGATTTTGCAACCACCATTCTTCAATGCCAAAGCAGATGACGCAGTCAACTACGGCGGCATCGGCGCGGTGATCGGCCATGAAATTAGCCATGGTTTTGATGATCAAGGTGCGCAATATGATGGCAAAGGCAATTTGCGTGACTGGTGGACCAAAGACGATCACGTGAAATTTGCGGCTAAAACAGCGACATTGGTCAAGCAATACAGCGCGTTCAGTCCTATCCCTGGCTACTTTGTGAATGGTGAGCTGACTCTGGGCGAAAACATTGCAGATAACTCTGGTTTGGCAATCGCCTACAAAGCCTACCATTTATCACTGGGCGGCAAACCAGCACCCGTCATCGGTGGCTTAACAGGCGATCAACGTTTCTTCATGGGCTTTGCTCAAGTATGGCGTGGCAAAATGCGTGAAGCATCGACTATCGTTCAGTTGAAAACAGATCCACATTCACCTGGCGAAATCCGTGCAAACGGCAGCTTGCGCAACATGGGTCCTTTCTATAAGGCCTATGATTTGAAAGAAGGCGACAAGATGTATTTGGCGCCAGCAGAGCGCGTATCAATCTGGTAATCCAAATTACTCAATCGCTGAACGACTAAGCGGTTGAGTAAGTAAAAGGGACGCAATTTGCGTCCCTTTTTTATGGAGTAAAAATTTAAATCAGCTGTTTTCTTTTACAGCAATATAAATATACTCCCAAAAAAATATTCATTAATACATCGTATTGTCCATATAATCCCTGGACGATTAAAAATTACTACCCCAGAGTATAGTTACTCAACTAACTTTGGCGCGTCTACCAGCCGTTTAAAAAAGTCTTGTACTACACTGAGTTCACGGGTGCGGGTGAACGCAGGCAAGCTTTGCCAGATTCGTTTGCCATAGGGCTTAGAGATCAGGCGAGGATCGCACAACATCAATACGCCTTTATCCGTCTCGTCCCGAATCAGGCGGCCTGCGCCCTGCTTCAGATTAATGATCGCCTCGGGCAGTTGATGATGCACAAAACCGTTCAAGCCTTTTTTCTCCATGGCCTCGATACGCGCCGCCAACACCGGATCATCCGGCGGCGAAAACGGTAGTTTGTCGATCACGACCAGCGACAAAGCATCGCCACGCACATCAACGCCCTCCCAAAAACTTTGACTTCCTATCAGCACGCCATTTCCAGCTGCGCGGAACCGGTCTAACAATTCAGTACGTCCGGCATCACCTTGGACAAATAAGGGGAAAGGCAAATCACGTTGTTGGAATTCTTCCCGCAAGCGTTCAGCACAATGCTTGACTGCCTTAATCGTGGTGCACAATAAAAAGGTTTTACCGCCAGCAGCCTCGATGACAGGTAAAGCGGCATCCACAACGGCATCGGTATATTCACGTGAATTTGGTTGCGGCATGCCCTCTGGTACGTACAAAATCCCTTGCTCGGCATAGTTAAACGGACTAGGCCAAGTTCTGGCGGGTTCGTTCCATAAGCCCATTTGTGACACAAAATGGGTAAAGTCATTTTTGACTGCCATCGTCGCCGAGGTAAAAATCCAGGTGCGCGGCACACCTTCTCGCTGTTTATTAAAAATCGGCGCTATCGATAACGGCGTCCGATGTAATTGCAAAGAAGTAGAAAACGCTTCTACCCACAGGACATAGTCGGCCTTTTCTAACTTATCAGCGACACCCGCCTTAGTAGAATTGCTTTTTGGTGGCTCGGGTTCTTTCCAGTCATTGATCTTGCTGTTCAGATCAATTGCACGGACACGGCATTGCTCCAGTGTCTCGGCACGGACAGCTTGTTTTTCCAGCACGGCGATCATGTCATCCATCGCATCTTTGAGTGTTTCTAAGGCAGGAAAAAACTCACTAGACGGCGCAATTTGCGACAATGATAAACGCACTACATCTTGAGGAAATGCGAGGCGCAAATCGCGTGCTGCACGCTCGACCGGCGCCACCAGCTTAGCCCACTCAGCGCCGTCACGGGCATGAGACAGGCCTTCTGCCAACACATCGCGACATAATTCCAAGACCTGCAAAGTGGATATCGTTTCACCAAAGAACAACGTCGCGGTATCTGGCAATTGATGTGCTTCATCAAAAATAACCGTGTTAGCAGAAGGCAGTAACTCGGCAATGCCAGTATCTTTTAAGGCCACGTCAGCAAAAAACAAATGATGGTTAACCACCACCACATCGGCCTGCTGCGCCTCTTTACGCGCCTTCATGACAAAACAATCCTGATAGTACTGACACTCCGACCCCATGCAGGTGTCTTTAGTGGAGGTCACCAGATTCCAGACCGATGCGGTTTCTGGGACGCGCGCCAGCTCGGCTTTATCGCCGCTGCTGGTGGTTTTCATAAATCGGGAAATATCGCGCAGATAACCAACATCTTCACGCGATGTGAGACGTCCATTTTGCAGAGTCCGCTCTAAGTGAAAATGACACAAATAGTTAGCACGACCTTTGAGCAAAGCAATCGAGACGGGTGCTTTTAACACCTTTTTAATCATGGGAATATCTCGCAAGAACAACTGATCTTGCAAGTTTTTGGTGCCGGTAGAGACAATGACCTTACCGCCCCATAGCAAGGCCGGCGTCAAATAGGCGTAGGTTTTACCGGTACCAGTGCCCGCTTCTGCCAGCAAGGTTTTTTGACCGGAGATCGCGCTGGCAATCGCTTTTGCCATTTCGGTTTGCGCCTGACGCGGACGATATCCTTTAATCGAAGTACTTAAAGCGCCCGTCAATCCAAAAATCTGTTCAACTTCGTCGTCATGAATGCCCGGAGCATTCGTTTCTTGTGTCTGTTCAGTCAAAATAAAAGGTGCCAGTGATGTCGGTGATGACGATGTGCGTGTAGATCAAACGTGTATAAATGATAGCCTCAGAGGCGATTTCTATTTTAACTTTCGCGAGTGCAAAAAAAACAAGGTATTAAGCAGGTACATCTGGCATCATTTGCATTTTTAAAAGAGTAATATGATCCTTGAGTTGTAATTTACGTTTTTTAAGCCGACGTAATTGCAATTCGTCATGATTAATATCTTTAATCAAGGTATCAATGACGATATCTAAGTCACGATGTTCGACTTCCAGCTCGATAATGCGCTGTTGTATTTGTTCTGGATGGCTCATAGTCGTCCGGTTGCGAGTAGAATGAAGTTTAATTTGGGCAACAGTATTCGTGAAAATTGTTTATCATCAATTATTACTGCTTATTACTGATTTACATTAGTTTAATCTACCAAGACGTATGAGCCAATATAAGATCGAAGCTGGCACCGGACAACACATTGGTGACAGGAAAGAACAACAGGACAGAGCTGCCTTATTCGCAGCACCGCATGCCCCTGGCTATATGATGGCAGTGGTCGCTGATGGTATGGGCGGCAAGAGTGGCGGTGCGTTAGCGGCAGAACAGGTGATTCGCACTTCAAAATTTTTGTTTGATGAATTTTATCCTACTAACGACGTAAAACAATTATTAGAAAGCATCGTTAATGAAGCCCACACGATTATTAAACTTAGCGGCGTTTCATCTGAAAAAGAACCTCACAGTACATTTGTCGCGCTGGTAATTACTCCTAATAAAGAGGCAATTTGGGCATATGCTGGCGATTCTCGTTTATATCGCTTTAGTGGCCCTAACTTTGCGGAGAGAACCAAAGATCACTCCTACGTTGAACGCTTGGTTGACGAAGGGAAAATCACTGCAGAAGAGGCCAAGACCCATCGTATGTCAAATATTTTGGTCAATGTTTTAGGTTCAAGCACAACCGCACCTTATATCGGTTTTGGACAACGTAGTGATTTAAAAGCAGGTGACTCTTTTCTGATTTGCTCTGACGGGCTTTGGCATTATTTTACTGATGCAGAATTGTCCGCCGCAGTTGCAGCAAATACCCCACGTCAGGCATCTGAACTACTCATCAGAAAAGCACGTGAAAGATCGGACGGACATGGCGACAACTGCACCTTCGCGATCGTCAAACTGGTAGATCAACCGGAAGAAGTTAAAACTTATGTCGCACAAAAAATGAGACGTGCTGTATAAAATACATAGTTTATAAGCTAGCCGATTAAACAAAAAAACGGTGTCTTTTAAGACACCGTTTTTTGTTATAAAGCGCTGATCAAACAGACACTTTGAGCCTGTAAGAAATTCTGTGTAAATGCCACGGAACAACTTAGTGGTCGTATTGTTAAGTGGTCGTATTGTTGAATACGGTCACCAAACTCAATCATAAATCGATTCAGCGCCATACGCCAATTCTGAATGGGCATCGTCCATTTTTTTGAT
>NZ_JBEONP010000093.1:0-8553 GCF_040544435.1 Undibacterium sp. GrIS 1.2 | reverse complement strand
GCCTTATGCAGATGGATTTGGTGATCTTAGATGAGTTAGGTTACCTGCCATTCTCACAGGTGGGTGGTGCGTTACTGTTCCATTTACTGTCTAAAAGCTATGCGAATAAATCAAAATTAGGATTAGCTAACGCATTAGCACTTGACGCCTTTTTGATTATCGCTACTTTCTTAGGTTTAGGAGCAGGTGCTGCTGTCATCAACTCAGCATCAAAACCCTGCAAATAAGTTCTTGCAAATTCAGGATCAGTACACCCAAGCCAATCGTCATATTCACTTCTCGGGATGATTACAAGCTGGCGCTTCTCTTCCCCGGTTTTATGGAATCGCCTCATCAACGAGTGTTCATCGGCATTGATTGTCAGTTGGGTAAATGCATAAGCTGTGGTGCCGTCTACTTCTTCCCATTCCCGGTAGATACCGGCGACTGCAAAGGGGGACTCGTCTCTCATACCTATAGACCAGCGTATGTGCTCGCCAGCCTCATAATTTGGCTCGAAGAATTGCTTCATTGGTACTAAACAAAACTGGCAGGTTTTCCAATATTGTTTGTAGGTGCGCAGAGATCCAACTGTATCCGACCGTGCATTCATCGTAGAAAGTTGAAGTCCTGGCGGCATAAATCGTCTGGGAATCATCCCATAGTTTGCGACGACACCTTGACGTGCGTCGCTTGTCCCTTTGATGATGATTGGTCCCAAATAATCACGATAAAGTTCTTCGTTCCACTCTGCGTGTTGATCAAAGACGGTATCGAATTCATTTGCTAAGGTTTGTTTTGAGACCGTGACATAGTTGACGCACACGATAGCCCTTTCATTTTCAATGTGAAATCAATGCATATTTGAATGAAATGGGCCGCTCGGTAGCGTGGCAAATATGCCTTCGATTACAGTCTTCGCCACACGGCAGAGTTATTTCCTCAGTTTCAAGGCAGGTTTTTGTTGCAACACCGTCATGCGCGGCGCGCGCTGTACGTGTTGCTCGATGGCTCGACTTAGTTTAAAAATAGCGACATGCTCTGATAAAGTAGTGGCCTGAGTTTGCAGATTTGCTGCAGCACTGGCTGCTTCTTCAACCATTGCGGCGTTTTGCTGAGTCACTTGATCCATTTCACTGATTGCATGGTGTACTTCATCGATCCCGCTGCTTTGCTGATCGCTGGCCAGCATAATTTCGCCCATGATATCGGTCACTTTTTTAACGCTACCAACAATCTCTTCCATCGTGCTACCAGCCTCGCTGACTAATTTACTACCCATTTCAACTTTCTCGACCGAATCGCCAATCAGAGTCTTGATTTCTTTGGCGGCAGCGGCGCTGCGTTGCGCGAGATTGCGTACTTCGCTCGCAACGACGGCAAATCCGCGACCCTGTTCACCGGCGCGTGCTGCTTCGACCGCGGCATTCAGGGCGAGAATATTAGTCTGAAAGGCAATACCGTCAATCACACCAATAATATCGACGATTTTTTTGGCGGAACTGTTGATCGATTCCATGGTATCTACCACCCGTGCAACGACGGTACCACCTTTGACTGCGACTTCCGAAGCAGATAGAGCAAGTTGGTTTGCCTGCTTGGCATTTTCAGCGTTTTGTTTGACGGTGGATGTTAATTCTGTCATCGAGGCGGTGGTTTTCTCGAGTGCCATCGACTGATGCTCGGTACGGGACGAGAGCTCTTGATTCCCTGAGGCGATTTCTGACGAACCGTTATAAATCACATCGGTGGTGCTGCGAACCTGGCTGACGATATTAACCAAAGACTCACGCATATCGCGCATTGCCGCTAGTACGCTGTTTGTATCGTTAGGTGCGGTGTGAATTTCGACCGACAGATCTCCAGCAGCAATACTTTGCGCGATCGCACTCGCATCGCACGGCTCACCGCCCATAGCCGCCGTAATGGAACGAGCAATAAAGGTAGCGACTATGGCGCCAAGAAAAATTGCGCCCAGACACATCATCAGCATTAGCGTTTGAAAACCGTTGGCAGTGGAGCGTGCCGCAGCGGATTCAAACTTGTTTAAATTTTCCTCATAGTCAATTAGCTTGTTGATACGTGCCAACCACTCAACAAAGGCTGGTTTAGCTTCGGTCAGCAACAGCTGTTTGGCATTGTCGGCCTCGCCGGATTTGCGCTGCGCAATAACTTTGGCAATCAGCGGCATAGTACGAGCTTCTGTTTCTTTGATACTGGCCAGGATCTGTTTTTCGTCTGAGCTAATCTCTTTTGAGGCGGTAAAGATCTTGTCCAAGGGTCCGGCAGATTTTTCATAATCAGCCGATAGGCTGGTAATCCGATCAAGGACTATTTGCAATTCAGTATCGTTAGGTACCAGTACGACGTCACGCAGCGCGATAGCGCGGTCATGCACACTGCCACGAAAATTGATCGCATACCTTTGCTTGACGCTGTTAAAGTCACCAATCGTGATCAAGCCGCGCGAAATCGCGTTGACTTCGCCGACCCCAATAATCGTGACGATGATCAGTAAAATCAGAACTAATCCAAAACCGATCCAAAGTCTCGCTTTAACGGTAAGGCTACCTGCAGTATTCCAATTCATAATCCTGTTCCTAGTTCGTCTTGATAATCATGTAAGCTAATGCACTGGCCATAGTTTGCCCAAAGTAAAGTCTCGGTGAGCAAATAACAAAGTGGTTTAGCACTAATTGTCTTTGATTTGATCCTATCATTTTTTCGGGCACCAACCTCGCCAGAACAAGTTTCACTGTGTTTGATGAACCACAACAAAACCGTGACAAAACTTTCTTGAAGCAAACTGAGACCCAACCTATAGATGACTATTTTTGCAATGACTATCTGATTTGACCACGCTGATAGATGGCCTTTGTGTAGCTGCGATGTTGATTCACATGTAGTCTAAATTGTGCTGAAGTATTGAGATCATCTGGTCGTCAACACTATTCATCAATGGAAATCTCGACTAGCTACCGCCAATGAGGCAATCATCGGCGATAAATCGACTAAATACATGGCAACCAAATGACGCACGTTATTTTGATTTTGCCACTTGCCATAAACTCCCAGCATGGTTGCACCAAGCAGTATCGTGCGCTGTTTCTCCACCAGATCAGGCCAGCAAATGACATTGACAGTACCGTCCTCGTCTTCTAAGGTCACGAATACGACACCTTTAGCCGTCTGCGGTCGTTGCCTGACAGTGACGATGCCACAGCCTCTCGCCAGTCTGCCATCTTCATAGCCATTCAAGACGGCGCTCGACATCAGTCGCATTGACGTCAACTGATCGCGCAGTAGAGACAGGGGATGTCTTCCTAACGTTAATCCCGTATGCCGATAATCAGCAACAATACTTTGGGCTTCAGACGGTTCTTTCAATTGCAATACGTCTTCCACAATCGGTGCACTCCGTAACAGCCCTTTGCCGGGGACGCTAGCCACCGCATGCCATAAAGCTTGTCGCCGATTACCCACCAAACTGACCAAGGCATTCGCACCTGCCAGCGCCTGAAGATGTCCGGCATTTAAATTTGCTCGACCCGCCAGATCATTGGTATCGCTGAAAGGGCGAATGGCACGTGCCTCCACAATTCTAAATCCAGCATCTTGCTCTAATCCTCGAATATGATTGAGCCCAAGGCGTACTGCCATCGACTGTCCGACAGTAGGCTCTAACGATGCCTCCCAGGTGCTGATACACACATCTAACGGCCTTACCTCGACTTGATGGCGTTTCGCATCTTGTACCAAGGCGGATGGGGTATAAAATCCCATAGGCTGAGAATTCAATAGCGCAGCCAGAAAGGCGGCAGGCTCATGACACTTCAACCAACTGCTGGCATAGGCTAACAAGGCAAAGCTGGCGGCATGTGATTCGGGGAAACCATACTCTGCAAATCCCCGGATCTGACCGACAATCGAGCTAGCGAATTCTTCTGAGTAGCCGCGTTCGGCCATACCAGCCATGAGTTTGTCTTCAAACTGATCTAATCCTCCTTTACGTTTCCACGCAGCCATTGCTCGTCGCAAGCGATCTGCTTCACCCGCTGAGAATCCGGCTGCTACCATTGCAATTTGCATCACCTGTTCCTGAAAAATAGGTATACCCAATGTTCTTGATAAAACAGATTCCATGGCAGGACTGGGGTATTCAACCGGATCGATCCCTTGTCTACGGCGCAAATAAGGATGAATCATGCCACCCTGAATCGGTCCGGGTCGAATAATGGCAACCTCGATGACCAGATCATAGAATTGCCTTGGTCGGAGTCGAGGCAGCATCGACATCTGCGCTCGACTTTCAATCTGAAAGACACCAACGGTATCGGCCTGACAAATCATGTCGTAAGTTGCAGCGTCCTCAGCGGGAATATCATGTAATTCAAATCTTTCGCCACGTTGTTCTGATACGAGTTCTAAAGCGCGACGAATACAGCTCAACATTCCTAAAGCCAAAATATCGATTTTAAGTAGGCCCACCGCATCGAGATCGTCCTTGTCCCACTGAACAATAGAGCGGTTTGCCATTGCCGCGTTCTCTACGGGGACCAGCCTGGAGAGCTTGGTATGAGAAATCACAAAGCCACCCGGGTGTTGAGAAATATGTCGTGGAAACTTCATTAATTTATCGGCCAGTTCACACCATTTCTCTGCAATGGGAGAGTCTGGATCAAATCCGCAGGCACTTAACCGAGCGCGTAAATCCGAGCGTCCGCCCCAGCCATGACTGGCTTTCGCTACCTTCTCTACGACAGACAAATCGATACCGAGTGCTTTCCCCACATCACGTAAGACACTACGTGGGCGATAACTGATCACCACGGCTGTCAGCGCAGCACGCATACGACCGTATTTGTTATAGATGTACTGAATCACTTCCTCACGACGCTGATGCTCAAAATCGACATCAATATCCGGCGGTTCATTGCGTTCTTTGGAAATAAAGCGCTCAAATAATAAGGTGCCACGCGAAGGGTCGACCTCGGTAATCCCAAGGCAATAGCAAACACTGGAATTTGCTGCAGAGCCTCGTCCCTGGCAAAGAATATGCTGTGACCGGGCAAATCGAACGATGTCATATACCGTTAAAAAATAACTTTCATAGGACATTTCGGCAATGAGGTTAAGTTCGTGTTCCAGTTGCAATTGCACATTTCCAGGAATGCCCGCAGGAAAACGCCAATGTGCGCCAATGTAGGCCTCCTTCCTCAAGTAACTTGTCGCAGTTTCACCTTCTGGCACTACTTCATGCGGGTATTCATATTTGAGTTCGTCAAGGGAAAAATGACATTGGTCAGCTACCCGCACTGTTTCATCCAGAGCACTCCGTGGATATAAATTGGCTAGTCGTAATCGTGAGCGCAAATGCTGCTCCGCGTTCGGAGTGAGTTGATAGCCGCACTTGGCAACGGGAACGCCCAGTCGGATTGCGGTCATCGTATCCTGCAGAGGCTTGACAGAGCGTACATGCATACAGACGTCGCCAGTGGCGACAATGGGCAGACTAAATTCTTCAGAAATGGCGCTGACCAAGTCTTTATGCTTATCGTCTTGTGCGCGATGATGCAGCGTTAAGGCGATACGGGCACGACCCGGCGCGCAGGTCACTAACCAGGCAGCTTGACGTTCTAATTCTTCATAGGGACAGTTGTATCTTGGCACCAAGATCAACTGACAGTCCGGCATCCCGCGCAAATAAATCAGTTCACCGGTTGGGCTTGCAATATCGCAGGGTTGAATAAGATAAGACCCTTTCTCAGCACGCGTACGACCGACCGTAATGAGTTCAGATAGATTGCCGTATCCCTGTTTATTCATCGCCAGAATAATCAAATTAAACGGCGGACTATGATCTAAGGGAGTCACCTGCATTTGACTGCCGATTAGCAAGGATAGTCCCAGACGCTTAGCTTCGACATGGGCTTTGACCACGCCCGCTAAGGTGCATTCATCGGTAATAGCGAGTGACTGATAACCGAGTTCAAAGGCGCGCTGCACCAGGCTCTCTGGCGAAGACGCTCCGCGTAGAAAGGTGTAATGACTTAGACACTGCAGCTCGGCATAGGCCGGTAATTGGGATGGATTGGCCATAGCATCTCACGCGTATAGCCCGTGTAAATACCATTTGGCTTCTTGGGTTCGCTCAAGATAAATCCAATAACAACTGGTATCGCTGGCTTGCGCAACAAAGTAATCTCTTGCTGCGATCTGATCATCCCACCAACCAGCCTCGACCCGCTCAGGTCCTTTAATGATTTTTAGAGGCGAAATATAGAAAGGCCTCTCGTCACGCATGATCAGTGCGATTGGTTTATCTAATATCCAAAAAGGACGCTCCAGTAATTCAGTCTCGTCATCCAGTCTGATGGGCTTATCTGAGGCTGGCCCCCATGCGTTACAGACCTCAGGTCGGTAGTCATTCAGTGCGACTGGCGTTAATACGTTCTCTCGTCCTAATCTGGCCGTGAGCAATTCCAATAGTCGGTTGAAATTTGCCGGATTGCCGCCGGGTTCCGGAAACAAGGATTGCGTTGGCGCGATCATCGGCACGACTTGCTTCACATCCAGACGCAGCGCAATCACCGGAGCAATGAGTTCTACTCGTCCCAGTCGCTCTTTGAGCAAACGGATCAAATGCTCTTCGTGCCAGGCGGGTTCCGCCAGCATAATTTCTATCGTACTAGGATCAATCGCTGCACGTCCACGTTCATGCTCAAGGATGAGTACAAAGTGGGAAACCGCCTGTTGTAGCGAGACTAGCCAGCCAATGAGTTGCCCAATCAGTCGGACGGCCCCGTGTAACAAAGCATCAGCATGTTCGATTCGATCATATGTTTCTAGCCTTGCTGAGAAGGTGAGTGGAACTTTGATCCATTCAAATAATTCTGGTGCCTCGCCATAGGCACGACCTAACTCATTGAGTAATTGTTGATTGGTTCGGCGTACTAGGCCTGCGCGGGGTAGACGACGCAATGCGCCAAGATGATCAGCACCAATACCAGACAACCACTCTTCATGCACAGCAGCGGAAGGAAGAAGACGGCAAGGGAGTTGATCTAAACGCTTTTCTAATGTCCCCATTTTGATGGCACGTCGCCGTACCGAAAACAGACGTCGTTGTCGTGCCCGAGCCAGCAACCAAGAGCCCATCGCTGTTGGTGCAGTCCCTAGGATGGCAGTGAACCCTAGTCGCCGAATACTCTCACGTATCTTGTGACAAATGGCAAGGCGACCGCCGAACAAACGTAAGGTGGTAGTGACATCAAGGTGGATACAGAAATCAGCTGCGTGCGTGACCTCTGGCGTGAATTGCAGCAAGGCCATCGTCAGACACTCTAAGGCCAACTTCTCTTTAGTCGGGTTGCGGTCAAGTAGCAAGGTCGATGGCGCAATCGCTGAGACGCCACCAGAACGCATTCCGAGTCTCACGCCACTTTGAAGTGCTTCTTTGGATGCCACAATCACTTGTTCTTTGTCCATCACGACATAGGCGCCGGGATTAGACCAAGATGGACGAAGGGTCTCTAATGGTAGTAGCGGAAAATGTAGGCTTAACCAAAACCGCATGATTGTTGTCCAAAATTTGCTTAGGGGTAGGCATATCAGCCAAGGGAATAAAAAGAGCTTGTTCGGATTGTGGCCCTCGTCGTTTAATCAGGTTAAGAGCAACGCCACCAGTCGCGGGCCTGAGCGAAATCCGTAACGGTGACGGAGACGCTTCTCGCGCACTGGATATCGGTCGCATCAACCAAAACCAGGTATCCGTTGTCTGTGCAGCGAGATTCAAGCGGCGCAACGATTCAGCACGACAATTGGTTTGCCATAGAATCACTGCACCATAGCTGCCGTTTTTTAAAATCTGTTCAGTGGACCACAAAGCATCTGCTGTACTTTTAGCCTTAATCCAAAAAAGTCGCGAAGTATCAATTCCCCAGGATTGGCAAGCCATTCGTTGAGGTAAATACGGTGGTTGGATTAAGGCAATCTTTTGTGATTGAGATAATCTTGCTAAGATCGGTTTCAGCAACTGCATCTCCCCGATGCCCGATTGCTGAAGTAGGAGCTCAATTAAATTAGACCGTGGCCAACCTGCATTCGGTAACTCATGATCTAAGATCTCAAAGCCTGTGGTCAATGTCGAGGCTCTGCATACCGCCATTTCATTGGCGCGCCACACATCCGGAAACGACAAGGGAGACAAGCTCGCTTGCTGTTCTATGGATGGGTTGGCTTGAGACATGATGATCTTTGGACTGGTTGGAACAAAATTATTCAATAAATACTGTATATGCATTCAGTATAATTCAACCATTTTGAAAATGCACTGCTTTTAAAAATAAGGTGATCTCGCGTTCAAACGAGGTAATGAATAAATATAAACAGATAAAAATACGTCTACCGATTTCATTTTTATCATCGGTTGATTGTGAGAACTTACAACGTAATTCAAAAAATACCTAGAATTAACCCCTGCATATAACAGTCACTATCAAACTCCAAGGTAAACAGATAAACTGTATGCATATACAGTTAAAAATCTCTACCTCCCGCAATGAAGCAAGTCTT
>NZ_JBEONP010000092.1:0-8737 GCF_040544435.1 Undibacterium sp. GrIS 1.2 | reverse complement strand
ACGCCATGATTGCCACTCTTTAAATTTATCCTGTTGCTATTGTCTCATTTGAGGTAAACACTCTGCTTGGCTTTTTATCGTGCAAAGATCTCAAACTGAATGTTGAGCGGAAAGGATAAACATGGAAAGCGCCGAAATTAAGATAAGTGACTAATAGAAAGAGAAACCGAAATTTCACCAGTTTGTCTGATTTCCCGAATATTACTAATTTGCGCGGTTCACAGACATCGTTTCAATTTTCGCAGCGCTAGTTCAGCCCTATAATTCTGTTCCTGAAGACGCTCTTTTGACGGGTTGAATTTAGCGCTGACCTCCTCCCATAGCAGTGCATCGTCGGAGAGTTCGGTAAGGCGCTCGGTAGGCGTTTTGCCATCGAGAGAACTGTGTGGTCTATCCAAGTTGTAGTAGTGCTGCCATTCCGCCAGCAGATCGGGGAGCAATGGATCTTTGATATCGACTGTGGAATAGGACTCGTCGAGATCAGTTCGTTGTGACCTCTCTACCTTGCCGTTTAGGTGCGGCGATGCAGGCTTGATGAGGCGAAACTTGATCCCCCACTCCAGAAGCCGTTCCTGAAATTTTGTGGCGAAAAACTCGCGCCCGCGATCAGTCTGAATTCGTTGGATCGCAAACGGCATGTCTTCGATCACCGCATCGAAGAACGCAATCGTGTTGTTTGCTGTGCGGCGGCGGAAGAGCCGTAGAACCTTGTAGGGCGTGCAGTCGTCAATGGCCGTGTACTGATAGATACCAAGCGCGATCTTACAAACGTCCATTTGCACACGGTCACCTAGTGTGGGTCGGCTGTACCTGATGACAAATGACTCATCGCAGTCAATAAACCATTGCTCGAAATTTTTGCGCCAATACGTCATTGCGTTCAACCCCGAAGCCGTTTTCATACATTGCAACCAGAGTCTGGGCGGCTTTTTTATGACCAGCATTGGCCGCACGAGTGTACCGATCGATCGCTTTGACATCGTTTCGTTCTACATATAAAAAAAAAGCAGGTCTGGGTATTCACTGATGCCGTTCAGTTGATTTCCAGAACCGCTAACATCGGGGACTCAAGATCGACGATTACTCATCCGCAGACAACCACCCACAATCGCATCGCGACATCAGAGCAAGAGAGAATTGGTATTATTGAACAGTTGGTCCGGATTTCCGTATGACTTGAACCAATTGAACATATTTTGCAAGACTTCGACAACGCTCTAAAAAAAATCTAGAAACCTATGGATACCAAACGTAGCCAACGATATTACCGATTGCCAACAAAGCTCATTAATTTAGGTTAGGGGATTCTATGCAAGAACCGCCGAAAATTCCGTCATTCCAAATCCATCACTGCCAAGAGCGTATCCAGGTGGGTCCATCTTGCCGATCCTCGGGTTTGGGAGCAAGAACAGTGAACGACTTAGGGATTTTCGTGCGCGCTGCGAAGCAACGCAGTCTAACTTGGGCGATCGAACGAGGAACCGCAGACAAATAACTGTACCCGCTAGCGATCACAGGCGGTCCAGCTCGCAATCAACGCCTTCACATTTGACTGTCCCGGAACTCACTCTGAACATTTTATTCTGTCGAATTTGCAACGGGTTTTGGTATAGCAAGACTATCCCTGAACATCGTACTTAACCCACTTACCCAAGCCAGAGATGCCGCCCAACCAGCAAGGACATCTGATGGATAATGGACGCCCCAGTAAATACGCGACAGGCCGACAAACGTCACAAACAAGCTGCCGCATACAATTACGACAACGTTCCAACGGCTACTCCTTGTGAGCACGATGAGTGCAACGGTAACTGCCATCGATTGCATGGCGTGGCCGCTTGGAAAACTATAAGTGGTTTCAGGCATCCTTGATATCCAAAGATCGGGCCGGATGCGGGTGAAGGTATTTTTAGCAAATAGATTCAGCAATCCTGCACCGGCGACGGAAAAAAACCAAAATCTAGCAGCGGCGCGACGCTTGAGCAGCAGTACGACAAAGACTGCAAAATTGAATGGCACTAAAACGAATGCCGACCCCGCGCGCGTGAAGAACAGCATGACAGAATCAAGCAGCGGCGAAACATCAGCGTGTATAAATAAAAGGATCGGTTTGTCGAAAGAAAATACCTCGTGCTCAACCACTTCTTCCGCGAGACTACCGAAAATAAATAGCGGTACTAAGACACCGATGAACAGCGCGAGCAATGACCCATAGTGGTGCCGCAGCCAGGATTTCAACGGATGCATTAATGGCTTTCGATGTTACGAGCGTTGTTTCAAAAAACGGAAAATAAGGTACGCTAAGCTGCGCCTTTTGTGTAAGCGTCCGACCCCACCAACTTTTCACATGGCAGTATTGATTGTTGATTTGTTTCTTCGCGAGCCGGCGAATTTGTAAGAGCGGAATTTTGTTTATATTACTTTCATCTTTAATACTAAATGCTATGAAAATAGCTCCCTGTCTCGTTGGCGCAGAGCTTCGGACCAGTAGCGATCCCACCAAGGTTTTATCGTAATGTCAACGGGTGGTTTTTGAAGTTGAAGAGGTTTGGCGTTGTCACTAGCTTTTTTTGTTGCTTTTCTGAATTCGTAGTGATCGAAAAGACTCACAGCTTCCACCATGTAGGCGGTAGCAACGCGCGGATCTCGGATAATTAAAAGGTTTTCTCCATTTGATGTGTCTGCTGGATTCGAAAAATTAAACGATCCCGTATAGACACGTGCTAACTTCGGTTTGTCAAAATCAACGATGACAAACTTATTGTGCAACCTAACTCCGCTACCGCCATCAGATTCAGAACGGAAGGGCGCTGGTACATTGGCCCCCAAAAACTCTGGTTCGGTAAGTACAAAGTGACCATCCGCATTTGCAAGGTCAATCTTTTTATCGTCCCGGTCAGACATGCCGTAGACAAATATATTCTGACTCCTTTCAAGGGTCTGGATAGAATTAGGAAGCGGTCCCGTTGTTTGATACAGGAACGCTAATGCAAATAAAACAGAAGACGTTGCAGTGTCAATGTCATCGGCCACTGGTTGGAGTACCGCAGAGCCAGTTGAGTGGGGTGAAAACGTCACCTTAGCATTCACACTAGGCAATTGAAGATCCGTCCAAGCGGTGGCGGGCTCCTTCTTGAATGCCGCACCCGAGGCAGAATTCCAGTATAAGTCGAAGGCTGCTGAAAAAACTGCCACAGCGGACGGTTGCAAGATCACAAGGGTATTGTTTGCCTGAACATACAAGCCGCGCCAGCTGAAGTTTGTGCTACCACAAACTACAGCCTTGTAAGTGCCGCTTTCCACGATCAACACTTTGTTGTGCTGTAGTCCAGACATGTGCTGACGCTTGACTTGGTTGGCTCCCGCAGACTTCACTAGGCGAGCAGTGGCCTGACTTTCACATGAGGTAGCAGATCCATGCTGACCGGAATCGTCGACAATGATAGTGAGACGATTGCCGAGTCGTTCAAACCGTTCGAGCACTTCGGGTAAATTTAGGTCGTATGCAATGGCTTTAACTGTCGCTGTCGGCGTTGCTAAAGCCGTATCGAGCACCTCCAAAATGGACTGGCGAGACTCAAATCCCAGCCGAGAGAGCGCTTCAACAGCATCTGGGTGAGTTGGTTTGAAGTCCAATCCGTTGTCAGGATTATCGGGGAGAATTTCACTGATGGTGTGTCCGTCCTGTTGATAGTGATCGATGAAAGCTTGTGACGAGACAAAGCCGCGAGTGAAGGAAACGTTGAGTTCACCTTGGTAGGTATCCTTGCCGAGCTCAATATTTGCTTGCTGAAGCTCCCCTTGGCTGAGATTCTCCTCGGCATCCATAAAGAGAGGAGTGACGCGATAGTTGAACGCGCCAGCGGTTTGCGCTTCTGACGGGAAATGTACCCAGCGGAACTTCTGTATGGGTGCGACAAGACTAGACTGCACTTGAGGACCGATCGCGCCGCCGGGCGTCGGAAATGATAGTCGGTTGTTAAGAGGTTTAAATGCCTTAGCGGAGGGTGGCTGGTACTCGATCGCGAAGCCCACAAAGTTGACAGGCGGTTTGCCTGATTTCCAATTCATTCCCAGCAGTATCATGCCCTCACCGCGATGTAATTTGAGCGTGAATTCAGCTTTCGCATTAGTTCCGACAGATTGGTAAGATGTGGTGACCATGAACGACCTCCCGAGTTTGGATTTCTGATTAAGATATGGAAATGCAAAGACTTCGGCTCGCTCCAACAAAAGACAGGTTAGTGATCTACCATCTCACTTGTCAAGAAGGTAAAGTATTATATTGATTATGTTATCATTTAAATGTTAGTTTATTGATATTTTTACCTATTATAGCTTTTAAGTCTCGCAGATAGGGAGAGCCGCGTTGTGAATGCTTGACCAATCGGGGCTGGCAACGCCATTAAAGTTGGCGCGCGAAAACAGTACGCAATGCGGTACCAAGGTGCGGACAGGCGGCCTTTTGAACCTAATCGAGCCGGCAACAGCGTCGTAAATTTTCCAGTTGTCAGCGTGTGGCGTTTCCAGAGAGATTCACAGGAGCCCTTACGGCCATTGGATCGGCGAAAATTTCCTGGACGCTGAATTTCAATTGAAGTGGAAAATTCTCTGCGCTGTTTAACAAACTAGGACTTTGTACTGTTGAAGATCACCCTAAACTGAGCCACGTGATTGAATTGCCTGCTGAACAAATGAGCAGGGAGACATGGAGTGATCACCGTGGACATGTTAACCAAAATAAGGCGGATGTATTTCCGCGATAAACTCTCGATACGAGAAATTGCGAGACGAACCAATTTGTCTCGCAATACCATCAGTAAATGGCTCAAAAAAGAAGCAATGCAAGAGCCGAAGTACCCTCCGCTAATTACCAGCGAGTTGGCAAATATTTTGCATAGTAAAGCGGCATCACGATATGAGTTTGCTCGATTTCTGTTGAACCCTGCGTTCCAGTGAGTTTAATAGTCTTGTGTGGTTTGCATTTTTCAATATATGATTGCAGCGACTTTGCGCGTGTGCGCTTACCGCTTTTGACTTCGACCGGAATAATTTGGCCTTGATCATTGGTGACAATGAATTCAATTTCTGCGCGTGCATCACTCCATGAAAAACTAGGTTCTATGCCGATTGCGGCCAATTCTTGTTGGACGAAATTTTCGGCGATGTAGCCTTTGTATTCGAATGCTTGTTGTTTGATTTCGCGAAAGCCGACGCCGAGCATATTGTTAAGAAGACCGACATCAAACAGGAAGAGCTTAACCTTGTTTTCTTCTTGGTAAGCAGCGAGCGGTGTTCTAGGCATTCCTTCTATTGGGTGGTTTTTCAATGCGAGGCGACATCTGTGTAACCAATTGATCGCTGTTTCAAATTCACCATAGCGTGATTTATTTCTATAGACACCTTTGAATTTGAAACGATTGACTGACTCATCGACGACTGCAGACAATTGAGCAGGAATTTGATTGAAGACGGCTTCAATTAATTGAGCGTCGCCTTTGTTCGAATACTTTCCAAAATCGCGACGGTACCCTTCTACTAAATTTGCATGAATCTGTCTGACGTTTGAAATACGTTCGAGTATGCTGGCGTCTGGATTCGCAAACCATGCTGCTACTGCCTCAGGCAGTCCGCCGGTGAAATAGTAATCGGTTAGTTTATCAAATAAGATGTTGTGTGCTGCGGGGCTATTAACTTGCGTTTCGAAAGCTTTAATCAGCGCAGGCTCATTTGAAGCGAGTAGGAATTCGTAAAATGTCAGAGGACGCAAATTGTATTGCTCGACTTTGCCAACGGGAAACGAATTGAGCAATCCGATATTAGAACCACTGGCAGCGATGTAATAGTCTGGAGTTTTTTCTGCAAAATATTTTAAAGATGATATTGCACGCTCACACTCACCAATTTCGTCAAGTATTAATAAATCGGTAGCGGGATTAAAAACTTGTCCTGTGAGCAATTCAATATTTGACAGAATATCGTTTGGGGCTAGTGATCCCGCAAATGCTTGGGCAAGATCAGGGCGTTCCAGAAAATCGAGATGGAGCGTGTGAGTAAACCTCTGTCCCAATAATTGTGTCAGTAGATACGTTTTCCCGGTCTGACGCGCCCCATCAATTAACAACGGCTTGCGTTGCTGCTGCGATTTCCAATTGATTAGCTTATCAAGTAATTGTCGTTTCAATGGTGTCCCCCCAGGAATATGGCAATATCAGCGGCACCGATATATTTTTCCTGTCATATTTTGGATCTGATTTTACTAGAATTTACATTATTATGCGCATAAAAATGCATATATACGCATTTTTATGCGCATAATAATGTTTATAATTTCGTTTATATGCGCGAAAAAGTGACGATTCGCACAGTTAGGCTCTAATGGAATGGACGCCCTCTTTCAAACGGCATCGATGTGCCAAAATGGGAGCGGCAACACCCCCTAAATGAAAGGAGCGTCCAAAATGAAGATTACTACAATTGGAATCGATTTAGCTAAAAATGTATTTCAAATTCATGGCGTTGATGCGCATGGAAATGCCGTACTTCCAAAGAAACTAGATCGGTCTAAGATGGCGGCGTTTTTTATTCGATTACAACCATGTTTAATTGGTATGGAAGCGTGTGGCAGTGCCCATTACTGGGGACGGAAGTTGAGCGCAATGGGGCATACGGTGAAAGTCATGGCACCTCAGTTTGTGAAACCCTATGTTAAGACAAATAAAAATGATGCTGCCGATGCTGAAGCAATCTGCGAAGCCGTCGATCGACCCAATATGCGCTTCGTTCCGATAAAAACGGACGAACAACAAGCTGTTCTCTCATTGCACCGGGTGCGTCAATCTTTTATTAAAGTGAGGACGGCGCAAGCAAACCAGATTCGCGGTTTGCTGTCCGAGTTCGCCATTATCATCGCGCAAGGAATAACGAACATTGCCAAGCGCCTCCCAGAAGTCATGGAAAAATCAGATTTACCGTCAAGCTTTCGAGATCTTCTGCAGCGTTTATATAACCACTTGAAAGACATTGATAAACAGGTCGATGAGATGGATGAAAAAATTCAGCAATGGCACCGCTCTTCAGAGACGAGTAGAAAGCTTGCTGAAATCCCAGGAATAGGTCCCATCACTGCCACGGCATTGGTGGCATCAATTGGCGATGCTAAGAACTTCGATAACGGGCGTCAGCTAGCTGCATGGCTAGGGCTTGTTCCGCGACAGCACTCCAGTGGTGGCAAATCAGTGCTTCTAGGCATCAGCAAACGGGGCGACACTTATTTACGCACACTATTGATTCATGGAGCAAGAGCAGTGATCCGATTTGCCGAAGCTAAGCCATCGACTAATGGGTGTTAAACAGCGCAGAGAATTTTCCACTTCAATTGAAATTCAGCGTCCAGGTAATTTTCGTCGATCCAATAGCCGCAAGGGCTTCTGTGAATCTCTCTGGAAACGCCCCGCGCTGACAACTGGAAAATTTACGACGCTGTTTGACATACTTGCTGCGAACGGTGTCGAAATCATGCTGGCCGAGCAAGACGAATACACGCCCACACCCGCAATCTCGCTGGCGATTCTTACGCATAATCGCGGCAGAACGATGACAATCGCTTGCGCTTCTTTCACTATGCGCTGCAAATGGTCTTCACCACGAAAACTCTCTGCATAAATTTTATAGATGTCCTCAGTACCAGACGGGCGTGCCGCAAACCAGCCGCCTTCCGAGGTGACCTTTAAGCCACCAATCGCCACATCGTTGCCCGGTGCCTTGGTCAGGATACACTTAATTTTTTCACCAGCAAGCTCGGTACAGTGAAGCTGCTGCGGTGAGAGCTTCAGCAACATGGCTTTTTGCGCCGGTGTGGCGGACGCCTCAACCCTGTCAGCAACCGGGTCGCCGAATTCTTGTGTCAGCAAGCGATATTGTTCACCTGGGTCTCGTCCGGTATTCGCCATTATTTCTGCTGCAAGGAGTGCAGGCACCAGGCCGTCTTTATCTGTTGTCCAAACCGAACCATCGAGACGCAAGAAGGATGCACCAGCACTTTCTTCACCGCCGAAACCGAGTGAACCTTCGTACAGACCAGCGGAAAACCACTTGAAGCCAACCGGCACCTCAACCAGCTTACGTCCCAAACGGGCACACACACGATCAATCATCTGGCTGCTGACGACGGTCTTGCCGACGCCTGCGCCTTTCGACCATAGTGGACGATGCAGAAACAAATAATCAATGGCGACCGACAAATAGTGATTTGGCGGCATCAATCCTGCACCTGGCGTGACGATACCGTGCCTATCATGGTCAGTATCGCATGCGAAAGCAATGTCATAGCAATCCTTCAATCCTATCAGACGTTGCATGGCATATGGCGATGAAGGGTCCATACGTATACGCCCGTCCCAATCGACGCTCATGAAGCGAAAGCTTGGATCGACTTCGTCGCTGATTACACTCAGGTTCAAATTGTATTGCTCGCTAATTCTTGCCCAGTAATGCACGCCGGCGCCGCCGAGCGGATCAACTCCAAGACGAAGGTTTGCGCCGCGAATTGCCTTCATATCAATTATCTTGTCGAGATCGTCGACATAAGCGGCAAGGTAGTCGTATCTGTGCGTAGTGGCGGCATGCAGCGCTCTATCGAGGGTTCTGTCGCAATAGGCTGTCTCTGTTAGACTGCCGATCCGACAAAATTTGTGATTCATGTAATGATAGACGAGCTACGCAAAGTACTCAAACG
>NZ_JBEONP010000091.1:0-8752 GCF_040544435.1 Undibacterium sp. GrIS 1.2 | reverse complement strand
TTTTCCATTTCCACTCCATCTCATTATTGAAATCGTGAGCTTGAAGGATTTAGATTTGACTTGATAGTCTGGGGTTTATGGAGCGCTTACGATTGGGTAAGTAAAGAAAGCCCTAAAACCATGGGCGTCTGGATGGCAGAAAAACGCCGAAAAGAGATGTACACCATAGGACTGTATATGGGCCGAGGCGTACTAGGCAGCTATGCCCAAGAAACCTATTCAGAAATCCCATCACCACCCGCAGACAGTTTAGAAAGCATACTGGAAAATGGTGCTTTTAAAATGAATTTTGTTGACTTCTCACAAGCCAAAGCAGATGCCGCGCATAGCTGGATGTCTGCTCCCATCAACGCTAGATTTTGGGGTGGCAATCCAGAAAAAATTATTCCCAACAAAGCCTACGATGCCGTCATTTATATTGATAGCGTAACGCCTTCGTTCTATATGAAATAGGCGAAGAGGATCAGACAAATAGGAAAAACGATTGAACCGATGATTTAAAAATAATTGGCCGTATATTTTTCAAATTTCAATTTAATACGGCCAATCGCTAATCTGATGTAATGAATTATTTTCCGCCACCAGAATGCGCCGTCAGATAACCGACTGATCTCCACACGATTGATAACGAATATACAGAAAACACATATACTCCCCATAAAAAATTAAAAATATACTTAATTGTCCAGAGATTAATTGGACGATTAAAATATACCTAGTGAGAGTATATGAATAAGCTAGAGCGAAAAAACACCTGGTAAGGTGCGCCATGCGCACCGTTGATGCACGCGTGACGTAATTAATTTTGATACGGAAATGAAGCGGTGCGCATGGCGCATGACTACAAAAGATAACGCGAAAATTAAAAATATTCCTCGTCAGGATTCTTGCTTGTCGTCGCCGTCGTCACGTTGACGTATCCAAAAATGAGTACGTTTTTTCTTGTTCGTCGCAGGAGTAGATTGCTCTTGCCCCGCTTTGGTCGCAGGCGGTGGGGCAACCGGCAGAGGGAAGCCAAGAAAAACCATCACGATCAATATTGGCAATACGAGGTAAAACAGCGGCCTCTTCCAATGTGATTTTTGTTTCATCATGTCCAAGACATGGTGATGTGCACATGGAAGACAAGGTAAGCGAGCTAAATTACAACAAGTTATTTTGGTAATTTAGTGGAGGATTGGAGTGCTGCATGCGCACCAGTTTTTCTACATTAAGATAGATTCCATGTGAAAATTAACTGGTGCTCCAGACGTATCATGCAAACTAATTTTTAAACCCAGTGTTGCAATATGGATGAGAGACTTGCCCATTTTCTATTTCCGCAAATCCGCCATCCTGTTTTCTGATTTTATGGTCGATTGATATGGAGTTTCGGTGCAGATAGCCATTACAGATTTTGCACTTGATAGAAGTTTTAAGTGCTTCATTCATAAAAACTTCTGATTTCCCATCTGAATTAAAATCCTCATCTTCATTGTCAACAACTTCATCAGATTTGACAGTTAAATAATTGAAATCTGTCGATGAAAAAATTTTTGCTATGGCCTCATTAGTTGATAAATTTTGGTTAAGCAGGGTGATTATTTGTAAATAAAAGTTAACAACGTGAGGTGATCCTTTAATGGATGTTCGATATTTTCTAATAATTTGCCTCGGTAAGTCCTCAAAATTCAAAACAATTTCTTCAAAATTTTCTCTAGCTTTTATAAAGTCGTTCAGCTTTTTAGTCTTATGTAATTTGATTACAAATTGCAGGAACACGTTAAACGATGCCGGTTTATATCTGCCATTTCTCGCATAAAAATAGACTGCTGGATGTAAGCCAAGCGATGACGGATGGTTGCTATTTATTAATTGGGCTATTTTTAAACAATTCTTTAAAAATTTTATTGTCTCGTCTCCGTCGTTGTCATCCGCTAATTCACTGTTATTCGTAATTTCATTTACAGTATTTACGAATTCTAAAATAAGCATTTGTGATTGAGAGGAGAAGCTTTTTCCCGCGACTGGTATATCTAGAGTTTTTAAAGGTGTCTTGAGAGATGGCTTGAATAATATATCGTTAATTTGCTCTGCTAAGTTTTGAACTTCTTGCTGTCCTCTTTCGGAAAATGACGACCAATATTTATGCCCTTTGCCGCTTCGGAGAATCGCCCTAGTCGCTATTCCATTCGCCTTATTTCTCGTTTCCAATAAGATCAATTCAGTTTTATCTATTGGAGCAGCTTTTTGATTTATTTTAAAGAATGAAGCTTCTGCTTTTTTTGCGTCACCATCTACCCATTGTATTTGTATAGCTAGACTTCCAAGCAAGCGAGCTTTTCCAACAATTTCAGGTTTGACTTTTTCTGGATTTTTTATTGCAAGTTTGTAATCAGAATATGGACCAATAATTTTATTAATTTTTTCTCGAAGTTTATTTGCCGTATCAATTTGTTCTTCTGGAATTATTGAGTCGTAAAAGGATTTTGTAATTCCACCATCTCCATAGTCGTTATTAACCCATGCTGCTAACGCGCTTAATCGATGCGCTCCATCAATTACAAACGTATAGCCTGCCTCGTTTTTCCAGAGGATCACTGCCGGAATCAGGTCTGTATCTAGAAAACTTTGGATTAGTGAAATGACTCTTTCCTGATCCCATTCATTTGTCTCTCGTTGAAAATCTGGTTTTCTTATGGATCCAAAAAAGAACGAATCTTCCTCTAGATCCGTTACTTTCAAAAGTTGAGATTTATTTGTCGGAGAGGCCTCTGAGTCTCTAACTTCGAAATCTTCCCTTGGAATAAGAGCATCTAAATTAATTTTTTTTGCCATTTTTCACCCCGACGTTTAATTTCTTATATTTAAGTTCATTAATTATTGCTTTTAGAGTTAATTAAAAAAAACATTATTGATTTAATGTCAGTTCTAAACACTATTGGACCTACTTCCCCCTAGCAACAATCGCCTCAATCTGATCCATGATGCTATTCATGCGCGCCACAATCGCTTTGTAGGGCGTTGGCGTGGCAAGGTCGACGCCTGCTGCTTTGACTAACTCGTAAGGATATTGCGATCCGCCTGCTTTGAGGATGTTGAGGTAGTTGTCGCGTGCGCCGGGTTTGCCTTTGAGAATTTCGTCGGCGAACATGGTGCCGGCGGCGATGGAGGTGGCGTATTGGAAGACATAAAAGCGGTTATAAAAATGCGGGATGGCTGCCCATTCGATGGCGTACTGGTCATCGATTTTGAGGATGTTCTCTTGATCGCCGTGGTAAGTTTTGAGGATGTCGCCATAGATTTTGGTCAGGGCTTCGCCAGTTAAGGATTCGCCTTGATCAACCTTGGCATGCACGGTGCGCTCGAAGTCGGCGAACATGGCTTGGCGGAAGAATGTGCCGCGGATACCTTCCAGCTCTGAGCCTAAGTACGCTAGGCGTTCTGCATCAGTCTTGGCGATTTTAAGCATGTGATCTTGCAGCAGAACCTGATTGGTGGTGGAGGCGATTTCTGCGGTGAAGATCGGGTAGTCGGAGGTGATGAAAGGTTGAGTCTTATTCGCCAGATACGAGTGCATGCCATGACCCCATTCGTGCGCGAGGGTGGAGGCGGATTCAAAATCATCATTGTGATTCAGCAGCAGGTAAGGGTGGACGTCGTAAGACGTGCCTTGCATGTAGGCACCAGAACGTTTTTTCGCTCGTGGGTAGACGTCCATCCAGCGCTCGGTAGTGGCTTTAGTGAGTGCTTTTACATAATCGTCACCCAGCGGTTTTACGGCGGCGAGCATGAGTTCTACACTTTTATCGATGGGGAACTTGAGCGCTTCTTTATTTTGCTCGGCGATCATCGGTGGATAGATGTCGTAGTAATGCAGATCGGGGATGCCCATCAGTTTGCTACGCAGTTTGAAGTAGCGGTGCAGCGTTGGCAGATTGGCGTGGGTTTGCTCAATCAGCATGTCATACACACCGCGCGGCAATTTGTTGGCATCTAGCGCTTGTGCGAGTGAGTCCGGGTAGTTGCGGACCTTGGCGTAGACGGCGTCTTTTTTCAGCATTTCATAAAAAGTGACGCCGTAGGTTTGTTCGTATGATTTCCAGGTTGCCCAATATTGATCAAACACTTGCTTGCGCACGACACGGTCGCTACTGGTGCGGTATTTGGTGTAGGCGGATTGATCGAGCGTGACTTCTTTGCCGTCGACGCTGATTTTTGGCCATTGGGTATCGGCGTTGGATAAGGTGCCGTGTGCTGCTTGCGCTGTGTTAGCGATCATGCCGAACGTGGCAACGATGCTTTCTCCTTTATCGTCCAGCGTATGACTTGCCGTGCGCAGGATGTCATCCATCGGGTGGGCATAGATGCTGAGTGAGCTATCTTGTTTGAGAAAGCCCTGGATTTTTTTAGCACCGATGTGCAGAACTTCTGGACGTAAAAACGAGCTGGCATCGTCGACCTTGCTCATCAAAATTTCGGCACGTTGATTGATGTCTAAGCCTGCACTGTCGCCGGTATTTTGATCATGCAAAAAAGAGGCATAGTTGGCGAGGCGCGCCAGACGTTTTTGTAAATCCTGATACAAGTCCATGCAAGTCTTAAAGCGTTTTGCCGAGCCACCGATCTGGCCCTTGCACGTCGCAAATTCTTTTAACTGCGCATCAAGCTTGGCGGCATCTTTATCCCAATCGGCGCTGGTGGCGTAAAGGTCTTTCAGATTCCAGCGATCCGCTTCGGTCTCCGCATGGGCGAAGGCTGGCAGGGTGAAGGCGATAGCGAGGGAGAGAATGCTGCGTTGCAGTGATTTTTTCATGATGGGTGCTTTAGGTATGATCTGTGTTATGAATGGATAGAAAGCGCTGTGGCAGCGCTGCTGTTATTAGGATGATCTGGATGCGCTGAAAATGCGCGCAAAGTCTGCCGCATTATTCTGTCTGAAAACCGATGCAAAAAGATGGTTTATTTGAAAATATATTTTCTTGTTGTTTGGCTCACTGAATCTAAGGTTTGAGTATCAAATTGAATTTTTATATTCAACATTTGATTTAAGTCTGCTAATCCTTTGGTTCTGCTACTTGAAGTGATTTAATTACCTTGATTACTTGATCATTGATTTGCCGCCACTGTGGCAACTGCGTTTCTCTAAATGTATATTCAAGAAAAATTTGATCCTGGAATAAAAATCCTGTCCAACAAGTTGCTGGCAATGGCTTTGATTCAGCAACAGCAGGATATGCACTGTCGCATCTGAATCGGATGGGACGTCCGTCTGGGTGCTTTAGATTCTCATCTGGAGGGGAGTACATAGCATAACTATTTCTACTCTCGCCAAAACTGTTCCCCTGAAGATTTAATTCCGGTAATGGCCTCTTAAATTTATTCGACTTCCAATCCCTTTCACTTGCCTCCCATTCAGGATTATTTTCTATACCAGACGTCATCGTGATGCCAGCTCTACAAGTCAAGCGGATATAGACAGCCGTTTCTTGGTCGGCGGGGTTCGGGTCGTCCTTGTAAGTGAACCGTAAATCTGGCATATAAGCTTGCATCCCGACTGTAATACCTGGTGTTTCTGCTAAACGACCAGCGCCATAGTTGATGCTGCCAATATAGTGGGTCGGTATTTGAAATAATTTCTGTCCAATCCAAATATCTTTAATCGGTTCTTCTACATTTGAACGGTCAGCAAAATGATAAGGACGATTCATCTCCTTAATTTTTTTGTATGCCATTTCTACACAGGCTCGATCATTTAAAGGATTAATCGCTGGCCACATTTCTTTAGGGATTAAAGAGCTGGCTGGTTGCGGATCTACGTTGTCTCGATTGCAAGCTGCCGTCATAGCAACGATGCTCATAAGGGCAATCCATTTGGTTGAAAAGAGGTATTGCTTACTTCTCTTTGTAGTTTTTTTTGTTTCTTTTTTCATGTTTTTTGAGAATTATTTAAATTGAATTTTCAATAATTTGAAAACTCATATACAAAATTTTGATTTTAAATTTAGACTGATTTGACGATACACTCGATGGATCACTCCCGCAAAAAAAATGCCGCATCGTCTGCGGCACTTTGTGATTCATCTAATTGGCATCATTCGGATCAACGAAGTTTCAGCGATGACTTCAACGATTGTTCCGGGACATAAATACCAGACGCTCGAATAAATGCACATCTTGCTCGTTCTTGAGCAAGGCACCGTGCAGCGGCGGTACTGCCAGCTTGCTGTCTTTGCTGCGCAGCGCTTCTGCCGGGATGTCTTCTGCCAAGAGCAGTTTGAGCCAGTCGATCAGTTCTGATGTGGACGGTTTCTTTTTCAGGCCGCTGACTTCGCGGACTTCATAAAAAGTTTGTAGCGCGCTGGCGAGCAGATCGCTTTTTAGTTTAGGGAAGTGGACATCGACGATTTTTTGCATCGTCTCTTTTTCCGGGAACTTGATGTAATGGAAGAAGCAACGACGCAAGAAGGCATCGGGTAATTCTTTTTCGTTATTCGATGTGATGATGACTAGCGGACGGTGCACGGCGCGTACCATTTCGCGGGTTTCGTAGACATAGAATTCCATGCGGTCTAATTCGCGCAGCAAATCGTTAGGGAATTCAATATCGGCTTTGTCGATTTCATCAATCAGCAATACGACTGGCTGATCGGCAGTAAATGCTTGCCACAAGACGCCCTTGACGATGTAGTTGTGGATGTCCTTAACGCGCTCGTCACCTAATTGCGAATCCCGCAGGCGCGATACGGCGTCGTATTCATACAAACCTTGCTGGGCTTTGGTGGTGGATTTGATGTGCCATTGCAGCAGCGGCATGTTGAGTGCGGCGGCGACTTCTTCTGCCAGCATGGTTTTGCCGGTGCCAGGCTCACCTTTGATAAGCAATGGGCGTTGCAGGGTGAGGGCGGCGTTGACTGCCAGTTTCAAATCATCGGTCGCGACATAATTTTGTGCGCCATCAAAGCGGGTGGGCTGTGTCATGGTCTGGTCGGATTGAGTAGTTTATGGAGAAGTCGTCTAGTTTCAGCAGATTGATCGTTAGCTTGTTGTTGTGCAACAGCGATAATCGAGTATAAGCGAGAACGTCGTTTCTTGTGAACGACTGTTCTATTTTTCCTGCTGCCGCATACGGTTGGGGTGCTGCCTGACTCGCCGTCTGTCGTTTTTATTACGTAAAAACGCTCAGAAATGGGAAGTTTATGTGTGGCAAGCGCGCTATTCATAGGCAAATTGCAAGGTAATCAGCTAAAATGCTGCTTTGGATTAACCCGCCCTTTCGATCATTCACTCCTCGATAATATGAAAAAATTGTTCACACAGTTGTTCGCAATTCTCACCCTGGTGAGTGTTGCCCAGGCTGCTTCTGCGGCAGATGTGGTTGGCAATGCCAAGGCCGCTGAAAATAAAGTCGCTATGTGTATTGGTTGCCACGCTATTGCTGGTTATAAGGCAACTTATCCTGAAGTTTTCCAAGTGCCGATGATTGGTGGTCAATCTGCCAAGTACATCGAAAGTGCGTTGCAAGCGTATCGCAAAGGCGACCGCAAGCATCCAACGATGCGCGGTATCGCTGGCAGCATGTCTGATCAAGATATTGCTGATTTGGCGGCTTATTACTCAATGCAAAAATAAGTATAAAAATAAGAATAGGAGCCATCATGAAAAAATTCACATTATCGGTTTTGTTGTTGTCTGCGATTTCAGCTATGTCAGCTAGCGCTTTTGCCGGTGGCGATATTGCTGCAGGTAAAGCTGCTACAGAGAAAGCAGCATGTTTTGCATGCCACGGTAAAGATTACAACTCGCCAATCGATCCAACTTATCCAAAACTGGCCGGTCAGCATCAGGATTACATCGCACATGCGTTGAAGGCATATCAGCATGGCGTGAACGCACCGAATGGTCGTGGCAATGCGATCATGGGCGGACAAGCCAAAGCCTTGTCTAATACCGATATCGAAAATATCTCCGCATATCTGAGTAGCTTGCCTGGTAGCCTCGTGATGAAGAAATAAGCATCGTCTGTTTGCTTGATGCGAAAAAAAAGCCACGGTCGTCGTGGCTTTTTTTATGTGAGATAGGATCAGCGTGCGCGTTGATTTAAAGCGTCGATATACGCCGCACCGTCGGGCGGCATACCTGTGCGTTGCGAGGTCCAGATCATTTCGCCCAGACACTCCATGATCTGATGATGGGCGTCGTGTTCGGAGTTGGTTTTTTGCGCCAGACGCTGAAACGCAAACCGCACGCCTGCAGGTTGATCTACTGAGATTTGTTCGCTGATCGTTAAGTGCATGGATAAATGCAAAAACGGATTCGTTTGTCCTTGCGTGACGCTGTAATCGGCGGCCAAGGCAGAGTCTAGGTCGCTGAAGACATTGTGGTATTCAGGATGCTGATTGATCCAGTCGGCGGCAATACTTTCGAGCGGGGTTAAAATTTCTCTTGCTTGAGATTTGCGGTAAGTTTCACAAAAAAAGCGGCGTACATCATCTTGGCTTGGGGTGAACATGGCTGGCAGTAAAATCAGGAATGTCCGTATTGTACGATTATTTGAGTTTGTCGAATTGTCGGTTGGCTTAGAGTATGATTTAGAGCCTTAACTCCGAGCCTTAATTCAGAGCCTTAACTCAAAACCTCAATTCAAAGCCTAACTTGAGAACCAGATTTATAACTTACTTGAGGTTCTTGCAAAACGAAACACCGGAGAGTAATTTTATTGCGAGAAGCGCAAAATAGATGAGAAAGGAGCGGCCATTTCTGGCAAGATGAA
>NZ_JBEONP010000090.1:0-8838 GCF_040544435.1 Undibacterium sp. GrIS 1.2 | reverse complement strand
TCACATGTGCCGCTTCAAACAAGAAAACCAATCGCAACAGTGGCCACACCCATGCTCGACTTTACTGGTTTGGGTATTTTGCAAGAAGCTCAATTGGTAACAATTTTTGCCAATCTCTAGAGAGTTCAAAGTTTAGTCAACTTCATGGATTGTTACTCAGGCTAATTGCCGATCACTTTAGGCTACCAGTTTAGAGCCGTCTGTTGTTAAAGAAAACTAAACTTAGATTCATATAGTGATACGGTTTTAATTAATACTTTTGCTGTTACTAAATTAATACTACTGAATAAATTTTATTCGATCAATGAGTAACATGTGGGGAAGAGTTAGTGCGCCGAGTGTCACAAATAAAAATTGCGTAATCCGCGGGTAGTTTGGTGACGGTGGTAAATAAAACCAACCTGTGGCAGCCAACAGAATGGTTCCTATCATTGGAGCCAAAGAAATTATCAATAATTGTTTGAAGCTAAGTTTAGAGTAGTGTTGGGTCCTCAGGATATGTCTATAGCTATGCATTCCACAGAAAAAAATAGCAAATCCAATTAAGGGCTCTGCCAAGACTGCTAAATAGCAAACTGAAAAAAGTTCTAAGCTAGCGCTCTTATTTTCAATCCACTCAATGCAGAAGCAAGCAACGCTTGAAATTAGCCAAGGCAAGGCAATTAATTTTAAAAATGAAGTTATCTGTTGCCCCATTTCTTCATTAAGAATTAAAGCGAATAAGCTGGTCATCTGATCGGAATGTAAAATTGTAGGTAATACGATGATGGCACCGCCGTAAAGAAATCTAGTTATTTTTAGCCTCGTTAATATTAAGTCCCTTGAGAAATGCAGCATTGAGAGTAATAAGAAACTTACCATAAAACTCATTGAAAAATGCCACCACACAATAACCACACTTAAGCTCAGTGCTAAGTAGGTAATGGTGAACTTTAGCCAAGATTGCCACCCGTTAATCAAAAATAGTTGTTTCGCAAAAACAAGGTCTAGGGCCCCATGTGGAACGCCTAAAAACAGCACAAGTGACGTTATAAACAGCAACTTGTAAAGTGGATCTAATGAATCGATCAGCATTGAAATTAAAGTTGCTAATATAGTTAAACAAAAAAATACTAAGCGCTGTATTTGTATGCTGTTCACGTTCTGTGACGTTTAAGTAGATGTTTAATAAATGGGGCTGGCGGTAATGCGTTTATCACGGATAAATAGTCAAATAGGTTTCCCTGATCGGATAAAAACCGGACGAGTTGTTGGCTCTTCACTTTCGAAAACAAACTAATGAATAAATCGGGCGCTAATTTCGGATTATCCCGAATGACTTTAAGAAAAATCGCATCCATTGTTTTGAGTAATACTTTATCTTTGCAATGTCCAATTGGGTGCTGGTTTTGACATAGTGAAATCGCACATTCTTTAGCCCAGATCTGTATTCTTTGGAATGCATAACCTGTGGCTGGTCTCGCTGCGCCAGCCGTTAAGCCTGCAAAAACATAGGTCTTTTCCATTTTTAATTGTTTTGGGTAATTAGGAATTCCCATAGGAATTAACCCAATTTCTGTTCTATTAACCTTGTATGAGCCGCCCTGGGTATATTGCAAAATCGAATCGCCGAGATGACCTTGTAACTGAAGTGCACAGTACGGTCGCTCAGCGAAAACGGTGAACTCGATCAAGGCTCTGCTAGGAGTCAAAGGTAACAGATAAGTAAATCCAACATAATCGTTATTGGCGTCACAGAAGTTCATTAGGTGCGCAATGCATGGATCGAATATCGGATCAATTGACTCGATCTCGCATCCTAAAAACGATTGCCAGAGAGTGGCACCGCTCTGCGGGTCGACGGGAAATGGTCTAGTATCAACTATTGTTTTAGCATTGAACTCTCCATTGGAAGTATGGACATACCATTTACCATTTATTAATTTAGGGTTCCCGATTACGGTAGTATCAGTCTTTATTTCGAGCGCTGTGTTGCTACTGATGGCGGCTAGAACATGATCATAAAAATCTCGGGCGCTTATGACTCTGTAAGGGGCAAATGAACAATCAACGACCACGCTCTGAGCGCTGGTTTTAACTAAAAACTGATTCCAATGGTGATTGGCAATATTGTTCCAAGTTTTGTTTTCACTGCTCCAAAAACACCATGTGCGATCATTTTGATATGATTTACGTGGGTCTATCAACACGGTTTTTGGCGAATTTTCCCCCATCGCTGACAATTGCATACCTAGACTTAGGCCCGCACATCCTGCTCCTATAATGATCAGATCAACATCAGTTTTCATGTATTTGAGCCGATCGTGGTTCTGAGACATAGTATCCTTGTATTGCTTTATGCAGACTTGAATCGTGTGCGGCAGGGTGACGCCAAAATCGGAGACTCGTGACCGCCGACAAAACGGCGGTTAATGTCACCAATAGTTTGCGAGGTGTCCGGACGATGATACGACGATGCCAATATTCATAATCCTGCTTTTCGAGCTCTTTTCCGATTTCTCGATATACTCGCGCGGCCACTAAGATTGACAATCGCGCCCGAAAAGGCAAGTACGATAGTCCACATTCGCCACTTTCGTAGTACTTATCCGCACTCGCGAGAAGACTAGCAACGGCCTTTTTAATTAGTTTAACTTTGGATCCGGTGGGCGTGATGAGATCTTGGATATCCATATCATTGATAAAATGGATTGGGAGATAACGTCGGTTGATCAACGCATCGTCCTTTATATCGCGGCAAATATTAGTTAATTGCATTGCTATCCCCAGATCAATCGCGTACGGAATAGCGTTATTGTCATGTGAATTCAACACTTTGCACATCATTAGACCAACAGTTCCTGCAACTTGATAACAGTAGCGTAGCAATTCATCTTGATCCATTATCCTGACCAGCTCAATGTCAGAGCCAACTCCTTGAACTAAATCGAGCACTGCGGAGCAATCAATGCCGCACTCTTTAATCAAATTTAAGCCGTCAACAAGTACTGCGTTGGTACCTAGACCGGATACAACGGCTTGCCGTACTTCTACCAAGTTTTTTCGTGATAGATCAACCGATTCCGCTTCATCTACGACATCGTCTATGTAGCGACAAAACTGGTAAAGGCGAGTGGCGCGCTGAGAGTCTTTTTCACCCAACAGCCGGCGAGCCCAATGAAAACTCTTCCCTTTTGAAGCAAGAGTATCTTCAGCGGTCGCATGAATAACTTCGTTGCTCATACCGTATTTGCAAACGGAATAAGTGAGTCAACGACTTTAGCTGAAGAGATCACACCGGGTATTCCCGCCCCCGGATGAGTTCCGGCCCCAACCAAATATAGATTTTTAATTCCTTCCGCCCTGTTATGAAACCGAAACCATGCTGATTGACTAAATAAAGGGGCAATTGAAAACCCTGCGCCATGCTCGCTTAAATAATTATTCTTAAAATTTGTTGGAGTCTCATAAAAATCTTCAGTGATCGTCTTTGTTAAGTTCGGAAGAATAGTATTATCTAGCGCCGAGATGATCCTATCTCTTAACTTAGGACCTTCTACAGACCACTCTTGGCCACCTAATAAGTTAGGAACCGGACAAAGGACATAAAAGCTGTCACAACCAGGAGGTGCAAAACTTGGGTCAGTTGCTGTGGGTCGATGTAAATACAATGAAAAGTCATCAGACAAAATTTTATTGTCAAAAATATCAGTCAAAAGCTCTTGGTATCTCTTTCCTAACCAAATAGTATGGTGTGCAATATCCGGATAAACGGTGGTCGTACCAAAGTACAAAACGAATAAGCCCATGGAAAAAGTAGGTTTTTTTGTTTTGAGGCGCGTCCAAAAAGACTGGTGTTTCGGTGCAATTATGTTGCGATATAAGTAAGCTGGGTCAGCATCTGAGATAATAATATCTGCCATCATAGTCTCGCCACTTTCTAAAACTACTCCTTTTGCTACGTTGGAATCGAGTACTAAAGACTTCACTGAACTGGCCATTAAGATATTGACGCCATGTCGTCGCATGAGGTTTTCCAAAGCAATCACTATTGCTCTAGTTCCTCCTATCGCGAAATGCACTCCATAAGCCCTTTCCAAATAATGAATCAGGCCATAAATGCTTGTCGTGCTGAAAGGATTGCCGCCGACTAGTAAAGGTTGAATAGAAAAAGCCTGACGGAGATTTTCATTCTTTAGATATTTGCAAACTAGTTGCCAGACCGTTTTGTAACTTTTTAACTGTACAAGTCTCGGTATTTGTCCCATCATGAACCAAAAGCTGTGAAAAGACTTGGTAGATAGCTCAGTAAAGCCCACGTCAAAAATGCGATTAGAGTGCGCTAGCAGCTTGAGATATCGATCACAATCGTTGGGCTCGATCCGGTGAATTTCCGCTAATGTATCTTCTAAAGTTCCGCCATAGTTAAAATGTTCGCCGTTAGAAAAATGAAAGCGATACCACGGATTTAACGGAACAAGCGTTATGTGGTCGGATAGCTTTTCGCCAAATAAATCAAATAACTCGTCGAATAAAAATGGAGCAGTTATAACGGTGGGGCCCGCATCATGTCGAAATCCGTTTCTCTCAAATGATTGCGCTCTACCGCCAAGTTTTTCGCAGCGATCGATCAACGTTACCTCGTAGCCTTTCGCGCAAAGGCGAAGCGCACTTGCAATTCCACCAAATCCAGCACCGATTACGATTGCGCGCATAGATTAGTTCTTTATGAGAAGGTCATCAAGCAGCCGCTCAATGTTTTGAGCACATTCGGCGAGTAGCTTACCTGATTGTTGAGGCAGCACGGCTAGTGAGGTCTGCGCAAGCCGTAGGTGCTTAACGGCAAGAGTTTGGGACGCCGCGATTGAATCGACGCAGGTCTTTGATACAGAATTTAAATAATTAAACATCCCAACGATGTTGAAGCGGTCTTCTTCGAGCGACTGATTTAGTTGAGCACAGTCTACAGAAAAGTCACGCAAATCATCGTAAATTTGAAAGCCAACTGCGAAGTCTTTACATGCCTGCTGCGCTGTTGCTAGCATCTCCTCGTGTCCACCTATCAGTAGAGTCAGCTCCAAAGGCAAACTCAACAATGCTCCAGATTTAGCCATGGCCACTTGAATGTAAGTTTCCAACATGAACTGGTTAGCACTAATGGATAATTCAGCCGATTGTCCGATAATTGCTTCTGATACGCGCCCATGCATTAATTGCAAAATCCTAGGCAAGAGAGAGGGTTTGCTAATATTACAAAGAACTCCGTAGGCAGCTGATAAATAGAAATCTCCACTGCAAATTGCTAAATCAATGCTAAATTTGTTCCAAACAGATTCTTGTCCGCGACGATATTTATCACCGTCTTGGACATCATCATGTATCAATGAGGCGTTATGTAATAGTTCGACTGAAGCGGCGATGTATATGCAGTCTTGGTCACTCAAACCAATTTCTTGACCTGCACTCAGTGCCATGCGCGCTCGCAAGCGCTGCCCTCCAGATTGAAGGTGATAAATGGCTGCATTTCGAATATCTGAAGAATCAGCTGTAGAAATAACCAAGCGATCAAGAAGTTGGACGTTGGGAACGCTTTGCAGAAGACCTAATATGCATGTTTCCACTTGCTGAAGCAAGGCATCGGGCTTACTAACCAAATAGCTCGCTATAAGCTCTTGCTCAATGATGTTTGCTTGCATATTTACCCTAAAGATATAAATAAGCGCGGTAAAGTACTCGGAAAGAGATTCTCCAGACTGTCTGGAGAATCTTCGAAGCAGCTTTAGTGAAATTAGTGTTTTACATTTTCGGACTCAGATACCGCAACCCTCCAAATAATCAAGCCAAATGCAATTTTGTTTAGTACATCAGCTAAATTGTAGATAATATTTAATATGCCTGCGCTGTCGGCAGGTGGGCGACCGGTCAGATAACCGGCAAAGTATCCGATTGGATAAATAGCCCAACCAAACGTAACGATTAATCGCATTGTAGTAAATGCAGATTGAACTGATGGGGGCGCACTTCCAGCGTTAATTTTGCTGGCTTCACCTGCAAATATCTCATAAAGTATGAATGCCCAACCAATCATTCCGACTATAAATGCTGGCATTGCTGGAACGTATCCAGCTTCGCCAACATAACCTCCAATTAACATTACCAAGGTACCAATCATTAATCGCCAAAATACCCCGGCAGGAACCTTAGCAATCGCTGACAAAATTAAATAGAATTCGATCATCAAGAGTGGCACCGTGATTAACCAATCGATATATCGATAAACTGTAGGAGTGGAACCAGTTGTGACCCAGACATCCCGCATGTAAAAATAATGAACGGCCGCCACTAAGGTTACCAATCCAGAAACTGTGAGGGAAGTTTTCCATTTCGCTGATACTCGATCACGTTCCAGAAAGAAAAATGCTGTTGAGGCGACTAACGCCATAGAAATCAACCAGAAACTGATACCGACAAAATCATCCGGTTTCAGTACCGACGAGGCAGCCCAAGTCGACGAACTGAAAAACCCAAACAAAACAAAAGATGCCGAAAATAATGCTACTTTAGACTTTGTGAAACTTGCTTTCATGATGTCTCCTATTTTTTTACTTAATTTGCACGTTATAGTGCGAGAATCATTCTATATAAGAAGTAATCGTCTGGTTAATTGCAATGATAAGTAAGTGGGTCAATTTCTAAATTGTTTTGGTTACCGATGTATTGTTATGCTAGTACTGGCGATTATGTCAAATTTGTGTTGCCGCTAAAATAGATTAAAAATAAAAACCCGTATGCGACATGAGTTTTAACACTTGTCAAACACCGTAAGTGACTGATTAATATCAGTAAGCTTAAATTCAACATTGGTCTGTTGCAGAGTAGAGTATTTTAAGTCCGCCTATTTCACCATAAATAGTGTTTAATATATGATTACGCGTTGGAACCCGCGTATAGCTCATTGCTCAAGCGGTTTTTTTGTTTCATGATTGTTCTGACATTTATTGACCCGCTTCTCTCGTACTATTTATGGTGTTCAAAAGATTATTTCTTTAAATCGAGGAAATGTTGATTCGATTTTTGAGATTGAAGCGGTCGTCGGAGCAAATGATTTGTATGAACTCCTCGATTCTTATGTTCTGTCAGCTCTGACGATAAAACTAATATGTTTTTAAACGCCAGAAGAAGCCCCCAATAGCGACATTGTTGGGTGAGAACCCTGTATGAGACGCTATACGGATCAGCTTGGACTTGTGTATATGGGAGGTTTTCCCGGGCCAGTGGTAGTGGACATCACGATAAGAGTCAACAACAAACAGAGCGCTATCGCTAATCACGGTCTCGGCAACAGCATCCTACAAGGGGTCGTTTTGATTTCCGTGCAATATGCCACTGTAGGTGCCCCTAGCATTCATGCGGGTTATAGGGTTATAGGGTTATAGGGTTATAGGGTTATAGGGTTATAGGGTTATAGGGTTATAGGGTTATAGGGTTATAGCAGATTACCCATCTAAATTCTCATAAAAATCAGGCACTTGCTGTTTGGTTAAAACACCTTCCGATTCCACCCTCTCCGTGACGCAATTCTTGCCCATCCTGTTTTTTTTGCTGAAGTAACTAGTACTACTAGGTGATTAAGTTTGGCCATTAGCCCCAGAAAAATTGATCAAAATTACGTTATATAGCTACAACACAACTCTATTTCCGTGTAATCCGGCGCTCGTTTATCATGCAAAAACATAATTTTCTTTCGCTAATTTAGCTTTATACATTGCCTCATCCGCACTTTTGATAAGCGCCTCGACTGAAGAACCATTTTTCGGGAAAATAGCAATTCCAATGCTGGCGCTAATAGATGGAATTGTTATCGATGACAATTCTGGAGGATCTTTCGGCGCTTCTATTGCCGCCATAATTTTATCGGCGATTACTGCAATATGCTCTTGATCCCCTACTTCCAGCAATAAGTAGAGAAATTCATCGCCGCCATGCCTACAGAGGGTATCATCGTTGCGAATCGTTTCTTTTAGCCGCAGAGCGACTGTCTTTAATACATGATCACCAGTGGCATGCCCTAGGGTGTCATTAATAATTTTGAAGTTATCTAGGTCAACAAAAAAAACCGCTAAGCCCCAGCCATGACGATTGGCTTGTGCTAGGCCATGCTCTAAACGATCATAAAACAATAATCGATTTGGGAGTCCTGTAAGAGGATCATGAAGAGATGCGTGTTTAGACTCATCTGCTTGAGCTTGAGCAGTCTCTAGTCGTTGCTCCAATATCTGACGTTCGATGACTTCATCCCCAAGAGCTTGGTTGACAGCAGACAGCTGGGTCGCTGCATGCTGAACCTTTTCTTCAACCGATTGACTGGTCTGAAGTGCGTTTTCTACGCCTAAAGAACTGACATCATTAGCCAACCTCTGTTTCAATGCGACATTGACAGACGAAAGATCGTCGGCACATTCAATCATCACATCTTTGATTTTCTCACTTTGATCGAGAACCTGTGCCAAAGACTTGACATCGGAATTGCTAATTTTTGTCTTTGTTGTTGGCATAGTTATTCTTAACAAATGGTTGTATTTAGACTTGTGTAATAAATCAAAAATAACAATCTATCTGATCGCTGGCGCACCGACAAGTGCTGTAACGGATTATTTTCTGACCACTTCAACGAAAGAGTCGTTTTTATCGGTCTAAGAGTTGCTATTTACCACCGTATAAATCGTTGCCTATTTAATGGAAAATGTTGGGTATCAAGCAAATAGGCGTTGGTGCACTTCAAACTCGAAAAGCGGTGATGTTACGATGCGGCCTCAATTTTACTGATCGCCCCGATGCCCAACAAACACAACGACGATC
>NZ_JBEONP010000089.1:0-8864 GCF_040544435.1 Undibacterium sp. GrIS 1.2 | reverse complement strand
GCTTTTCCATTTCCACTCCATCTCATTATTGAAATCGTGAGCTTGAAGGATTTAGATTTGACTTGATAGTCTGGGGTTTATGGAGCGCTTACGATCTCTACGACTACGGCATCATCTAGGAGGTAGCTTTGGCGACAATCTCCTCGCGCAAGACCGCGTGTTGATACGCTCAGAATTATTGAGTTATGCATAAATCATTTTAATTGGAAGATTGGTCAAGAAATTGACGTACCTTCTTCGAAAAACCAAAGCGGAAAAATAAAATCCAGAAACAAATCAACATAAATATATTCCCAAGAAATGCACCTCCACGTTGTGCAGGGGAGGTCAATTCATATCTTGGCAAACCATGACCTATAGGGAGTGCATTGAATTTACTAAAAACAGTCAACGCAAATAAGATACCAAGTGCGATCAGTCCAATTATTCGACTATTTTTCCAAACCTTAGTAATAGCAAAAACAGCGTACGCAACATAACCGCATAAGGTAAATTTAAAAGCGAACTCGATCAAAAACAGTATTACCTCTGTTGGCGGCCTAGACGATCCCCAAAGTTCAGCAAATGACTACGTTGTCCAAACCATCAAGGAAGAGACAAAAACAAAAAAGGCAATCGTTAACAGAATTTGCACTAGCCAGACTGATAGAGGTCTTTTGATCATAAAATTTTCTATTGCCTGTGGTTAAAAATCAGAGGGTAGTTGGACGTTACGGGATTAGTCGCTTGTCTTTGAGTTTTTGAAGATATAAATGTCCATCGATCTCACCAGAAAATATCTCATCTCCATCCAGCATATATGCCTTTAATAAGTGAGAAATTCCACTGTCCTCATTTCCTATTTTGATTTCACATTGCCCAAGGCGGTAGTGAACAAATGGATTCGCTTGTCCATCAGACCCGTTAAGTGCGTCATAAAAGCTGTTTCGTGCAGCATCTAGTTGATTGAGTTGGTATTGCGCATCGCCAATCGACACCAATAACCAGGTGTAGGCATCCCAATCTTCACGGGGCTCTGGCAACAAGTCTATTGCTGAAGACCATTTTAGAATCGCGTCTTCGTATTTAGACTGATCGCATAATTCATTACCTTCTTCAGACAAGTCATCAATCTCAGTACCAATTTTTTCTGGAAGTTCCATTTAATTTCCCGCAACTCGTTTTTTGTAAAATTCCAGATATTTCTTATCTTCATCTTGAAAGCAACGGCCTTTGGAAAGTTTATTTGCTCGCTGTAGATGTAAAAAAGCTTTGTCTTCATCATGCAGCTCAAAGAACGTCATTCCGATAAGAAGGTCTGGTTCTGCATCTATCGTTGAAATTGGAAGATATTTAAGTTCGTCTATCCATTTAAAAGCTAGCGATGGCTTTCCAGATTGAGCCATTAATCGAATTGACGCCAAGACCTTAGAAATGCTGATGTCATATTCAGATTTTGGTTCAGGAATCAAACGCCAGCCTTGCTCAAGCAATGATTGCGCTTCTTCTGCATTACCAATCTTAAGCGCCTCACGCACTTTGGCGCCTAGCTCTCTCATCTGCTGCATTATTTCGTCATTGACCGATTTCATAAAAGTCTCATTTCAAAGGTGGTAAATATGTTTCTCCGAGCTTTGCGCCAAGAGATCTATTAATAGACAGATGATCTAACACATAATTTTTTGAATCAAGCATCCATGCTCTCACTTCAGATGACTTTGCTCCAAATTGTCTACCAGTTTCGTTCCACCAGGTAACTGCATCTGTCTTATGAGACATATCAGAGTATTTTAGGTTCTGTCGCGTTATTTAGCTGAGACCAGCTTTTGCCGACACGACGAGGGTGTACCTTTACGCTGGACGGACCTGTCCTACCAGGGCATAGAATTGTTGCGCAAATGACAGGTCCGCAAGACCATCGGTGTCAAACTAACCTTTTCGAATCATGTGCATGAGCTCGACACCAGCGAGCACTGCGCTGGCCGATCGAAAAGATTTGAAGTTAAGCATCGGTTTGGTTATCCGCTTGATGCCGCGGTGGTCCTGCTCAACGATGTTGTTGAGATACTTGACCTGGCGCACAACGATAGGCTGAACGCGGCCAATATTGATCGCATCAATGGCAGCCTTGTTGGCTCCGCTCTCATCCATTGCGACCTTGTCAGGATCCCCGTTCGCTCCCATCGCTTTGTTAAAAAAGCGCTTTGCCGCAGCCATGTCGCGTTTGGCTGTCAGCAAGAAGTCCATGGTCATGCCCTGCTTATCCACGGCGCGGTAGAGATATTTCCATTGGCCCTTCACCTTGATATACGTCTCATCCATGCGCCAACTCCGACCTACGGAACGCTTACGTGAACGAAATATCTTAGCCAGCACAGGCAATATCTTCACAGCCCAGCGATGTAACGTGGCGTGATCAACGACAACGCCGCGTTCTCCCATCATTTCTTCGATATGACGAAAACTCAATGGGTATGCCACGTACCAGCGTACACAAAGCATCATGACTTCCAACGGATAATGCAGTCGTTTAAGAACCTTACGGAGAGTGCTTTTGATGAGGCTTTTACGAAAATCGTCCATATCAAACTTTACCAGATTCGCTTATTGCGACACAACCGGCATTGCTGAGTATTCCAAAACGCGGAACGATGCAACGGCCGTACCTGACTCCACCCGTTATGTCTTAGGTCTGGAATACAGAATTGCCGAAGGCTCTTATCTGACCTTGGGGGGAGCCCGGGATAGCGGGAAGGATAGCAAAAACTCCCTGCTTGCCAACCTGAATTTCGGTTTCGGTAAGTCGTCCATTTTTGGTCAATAATGGACTCGGCCTGCTGGGATTTGCCTTTGATTCTGGCAGGCTGTTCCCACATTTTATTGAGGTAGGATAGGAGGTCGGCCGTTCAAGGTAACCGCCGCCAAATTGCGTCTATACACGGCGGCGATGGGTAGCCAGAAATCAAGGTTGGCGATTTGTGCCAGGAACACGGAATACAAGATAAATGTTATACCGACACGTCTCACCAAAAGGATTTACGGCTAGATGGTGCGAAGCTGCTTGCTCGAACCTGATGTAGTAATGAATGCGTACAATCAAGCAAATTCTCGGGAAAGGGAACGACCATGGGCGCAATCTTTAGACTTAATCACGCTAACATCATGGCGTTCGTGACCTCCAGGTCCCAAGGTGCGCCACGGGTTCGCCGTGGCGACCTAATTGAGTTTCTCGAAGCGCTGACATACGACGCGAGGCGCTATCTCATTTCTGAGCCGGCCTTCGAGTCCTGGCCGGAAGAGATCGCTGAAGTTGCATCGCGAGCCGCCTCACGGCTACGGGAGACACACGATTTCGGTGACAGAGAAACGTTGCCTGGCCTCGTCGTCGAGCGTGTCCTGGAAGAGTTGCGGTCCGAACTTTCCGACTACGCGCTATTCGCGCTTGCCGTCGGCGCCGGTGACCGGTTGCGGGAGACAGCCAAGCAGATCGCAAGCGCGCCCATGTATGGCCAACTGCTTGTGCTGATTCCCGAGCAGGACATGACGGATCGGAACTTCGAAGTCCTCGACCCAATCGCGGCGTTCTCGGTTGCGCTGCATGCAGCTGCGGATTGGCCTGGCATCGTGTTCTGGACCGCCAATGGTGCGAGCGCCTTCGCTCGCTTGGAAAGCGTCCCAGAACTCATGCGTGAGCTTGAGAATGGCATGCATGAGGGCAGGCATCGCCGAGGGCCGTTCCCGGGCTACCGAGGCAGCGGCGGATTCGATGCCGTACTTCGGCGCTGGGCGTCAAACAAGCCCAGCAACTATCGGCGGCTGCTGCACCTCAGCGACCTGCACTTCGGCACCAGCGATGCGACCGAGAACCAGCCGCTGCTCGACGCCGAACTTCGCGACATCGTCAAGTCAGTAGATAGGGTAGTCATCACCGGCGACCTGTTCGACACGCCCAACCAGAACTATGCAGCGATGTTCGCGGGATTCAAGCAGAACATCACCCACTTGGCAGGCGGCCGAGAGCCAATCTCGATCACCGGCAATCACGACCAACGAATGATTGGCCTGTTCGGCGACAATTACAAGCAGGTTGCGTTGATCGGTTCCACCAAGATCGTTGTCGATGAACAGTGCCAGATGGTATTCATCTGTTTCAACTCGTCGGTGAAGGGGAGCTTCGCTCGCGGGAAGATCACGCAGTCTCAGTTTAGGCAGATCGGCGCCGAATACCGAACGCTCACGGCGGCCAGGCCGGAACTCAAGGACTTCCTGCCGATCGTGTTGGTGCACCACCACCCGTTCTCCTTCGATGTGCCGCCTGAGACCTGGGTGCAACGAGCGCTCAACGTTGTCGGTCTCAGGGACGAGGCCTTCCTTGAGATGGTCGACGCCAAAGACCTGCATCGATGGTGCCTCGACTGGAGGGTGAAGACGATTCTTCACGGTCACAAGCACAAGGCCCGCTACGTCGAGCGCGAGGTCGAATGCGGGTCAGATCGCATGCCGCTCACTTCGATTGGCTGCGGTAGTTCTCTTGGGGCTGAAGGCTCGCCCCTCTCGTATAACTTGCTGGAGTGGGCACCAGATAGCCAACGATGGATTGCGTCATTTTTCGAGAGCGTCAACGGCGGCGCTTTCCGCGAGGTAGTTGCCTCCGTGTCTCCGGAGTTCGCGAACCGGCGGTAACTGGATTCGGGATTGGGGGTGTCCGCTTGCTCTGGTCACCGTGGTCGGCTTTGGTTAGTTTCAGCCCTTGGGCACCGCATTCAACCGGCAATCAGGCGAACTACGTCCATAACGGTTCCGGTGTGAACGGGCCTGCTCGCACCCTGACCTCACCAAGTACGCGGAACCGTTAGTGCAGTCCGCTTCTGAACTCGCGTGCAGTCGTCTTCTGAAAATGACAGGCCCCCCTTGTCGACACTTCAAAATTCTTAAGTCGGTTCACTGTTCCATTGCGCCCAGGCATCAAATCGCCCCTGACGCTTTTCGACGGAATTTTCTGGGGTTCCGGCTTACACCCCCTGACTCAGAGGAAGACAAAAATATTTGGCTCTATATTTTTTATTCGTCTTTTAGCCAGAATGGAATAACCTGAAAACTTTCATCAATCGGCGTAAATTTTAATCCCAATAGTTTTCTGTTATTGCACGCATCCTTGAATAATTGATTGCAAACAAATTTTGCGCCGATATCTAAACACTTAAAAATTCCGGCACTACCAACTTTTTTTGAATCAACAATAAATTTGTAAATCGCTTCGTACCTAACTTGGTCGGGAAAAAATCTGTCATAGACTGGCTGACTAGTTTCCATATCGAGATCTATTCGAAAATTAGATTGTTCAACATCAAGGATTGACAGGTAGTCTTTTACAAGCACGTAAAAATATTTCTTTTGCGTTTCAATTTTGTTTGACTGAATAATTTTTACAGGAATCAAACGCATCTCAAGTCCAAATTCTCTGCATAGCGCAGTGAAATTTTCAGAACACAATAGTCCGTCCCAGAAGTCTAAATCGATGGCAGTGTGTTTCGCCCTAAATTCATATTCTGCATCAATCACGAATTTATCCACATCAGGATCGTATGCTTCCCACTGAAAATCCTTATTTAAGGTGCCTTTGAGATAATCAGGACAGCCACGATCGCCACCCAAATATTCAATAACATAATAGTTCATAGCTCTACCTTCTACATTAATCGACATTTTGCGTTTAACTTTACTTTGCCAGTTTGAATATTGTTTTTTGCTCTACCTTGAATATCTTTAACTCCAAGGGCGAGACTAGTGTTCGAGACACGACCCGCCTTCCATTCTCGGAATAGAGTATCAACTTCACCTTTTACAGACGCAGAATACTGCGCGTGATTACTCCAATGCCCTGGTAAACCAGTTTGCTTGGCCAAGTTCGAATTGTCGGGAAGTAAAATTCCGTTACCCGCACCATCTGGATCAAAGCCCATATTTTTTAATTTATCGAACATGGATTTGTATTGAGGATCACCCATTACTTCTTCAGGAATTAAATGATGGGCCTCATGACAGTCTTTCTTTTTTCCACCAAGGGCTTTGTCGAGTCGAGCACTACTCAGTCCAAATGGATCTATGTGATTCAGCGAATTTTCTGCATAAAGAAACGAATTTATACCGCCTTGCAATCCAATCGGATCTTCTGAAACAAACCGCCCCACCGCCGGATCATAGTATCGAAATCGATTGTAATGCAGCCCAGTCTCTTCATCAAACTGCTGACCCTGAAACCGGAACGGCTGATCGATAACAGGCGTAGCTTTTGTTGATGTTTTCCACGCATGACTTGACGCATAAGACAAATTGTCCGTCCCAGTCCTAAGCGATACGTCTCGCACTTTCGCCTCACCCCAGACCTTGTAATCTGCCGCCCAGACGATCTTGCCTTCTTCATCAGTCAGTTCTTGCGGAGCACCGATTTGATCACATTGATACCAGTAGATGTTGTCGTCCTGGATGGTTGCCAACGGTACGAAGCTGTTTGGCTCAAACACGAATAGTGAAGCCTTGTTACCGCGCTGGCTGTGTATCATCAGATCGCCATCCCACAAATATTCGGTGGCACCAAAGGCATCTGTTTTCTTGGTACGTCTGCCTAATGCATCGTATTCATAATTGGTGGTTTGCGTCACGCCGTGGCGCGTGACTGTTGCGTTTTGTAATTGATGGTCGGCGTTCCATATGAACTGCGCCTCTTCATGCGCGCCTTTTTTGCGGTTGATGACATTGCCATGAAGATCGTATTCAAAGCTCAGGTCTTGAAATACCTTGAGGCGATTGCCTCTGACCATAACTGCTGCACGGCCAGGTTGCGCTGTTTGTATGTTACCAGCCGGGTCAAAGGCAAAGAATAGTAAAAAATTTTACAACCACCAATTTAAAAGGGTTTCATCTTGTATATCTTCAAAATTTTCATAGACATTGCCGAAGTACCATTGAACGCCTGTTTTTTTTGTGAATGAATCAAAGAAAACATTAATGTTTTCAATTCCAGCAGATGAAGGCACTGTCAATGATAAGTTGCCCATATAAACTCCATCGACAGTACCACTAAGAACGTGTGCAACATCTTTTTCAAGGTGGCTTAGATCCTGATCTGAAATATTATCCGAATATATCTGTATGCAGAAATTACCGCCTCTTTTCAAAACCTTTACTGGTTGTTTTGTGTCGACTATTTCAACAACATCGCTTTTAGCTAAATTCAGTGCTAAACCAGGGGATGATAATAATTCATAAATATTGCCCCCCAAATTGTATGCCGGCAGTTCTTCAAAAACAGGTAAATTATTGGATTCCCCTGCATAAACATGAATGAGAATTTTTTCTTTATCTTCCATATGGTGCACCACAGCTTCCCCTTTCTAAACAAGACATCCCTTCTTTTACATACCCACTGTTCCCAGCACTTAAGTTACAAGATGCACCTTCTGTATCAACATTTACATCTGCAAGATTTCCACCTTTTGATGTTGGTACATTTTTGTGACCCAGATGCATATCCGATGCATTTTTACTTGTATGACCGCATCGCCAACATTTGTATATTCCACCGTTATTATTTTTGGCATCTTTTAGTAGTTTGTCTCTACATGCCTGTTGACCAACGCGAGTTCCTCCACCAATTTTGCTGGCGGTGATATCTGAAGGCGACGCACCAGCACCATCTTTAAGTGCAAATATTGATGGTGGTTTAGGAGCCAATCCGAATGGATCGACCCACCCAATCGGATTCGGCGCATAAGCAAATAGATTCGTCCCGCCAGCCAAGCCAATAGGATCTTGTCCAGCAAACCGCCCAACTCCAGGATCATAATATCGAAACCGATTGTAATGCAGCCCAGTCTCTTCATCAAACTGCTGCCCCTGAAACCGGAATGGCTGATCAATAACTGGCGTAGGTTTTGTTGATGTTTGCCAGTTATAGTTCGATGACGATGACCAATTATCCGTCCCCGTCTTCAGTGACACATCGCGCAATCTCGCCTCACCCCAGACCTTGTAATCGGCCGCCCAGATGATCTTGCCTTCTTCATCAGTCAGTTCTTGTGGCGCGCCGATTTGATCGCATTGGTACCAGTAGATGTTGTCGTCCTGGATGGTCGCCAACGGTACGAAGCTGTTTGGCTCAAACACGAATAGTGAAGCCTTGTTACCGCGCTGGCTGTGTATCATCAGATCGCCATCCCACAAATACTCAGTGGCACCAAAGGCATCTGTTTTCTTGGTACGTCTGCCTAGTGCGTCGTATTCATAACTGGTGGTCTGCGTTACACCGTGGCGCGTGACTGTTGCGTTTTGTAATTGATGGTCGCCATTCCATGTGAACTGCGCTTCTTCATGCGCACCTTTCTTACGGTTGATGACATTGCCGTGGAGGTCGTATTCAAAGCGCAGGTCTTGATACACGCTGAGGCGATTGCCTTTGACCTTTGCCGCCGCACGGCCTGACTGAGTAGTTTGTATATTACCCGCTGGATCAAAAGCAAAGGCTTCATTCAAGCGACCAGTCGCCGCAAGAATGCGTCCAGTAGGGTCATATTGATAGTTTTGCTTGCCACGTAGGGCATCAATCTGATTAGTCAAATTGCCAGCGGCATCATAACGATAACTACGCTCTATCTCAACACTGGCATCACGTGTAGTACTGTAGCTCATGCTGGTAACGATTGGATTCGCCTTGGCTTGCCCGGCCTTATGTCGTGTCAGACGCCCCATAGGATCGTAGTCGTAACGACTTTCTAAGCTGCCCTGACTGCGCTTTACTTCACGGTGTAAAGCATCGCGCTCCATATCCGCAATGACCTGGTGCTGGGTGTGTTGGTGTGGTTGCGCCAGATTGATTTGATGCAGAT
>NZ_JBEONP010000088.1:0-8988 GCF_040544435.1 Undibacterium sp. GrIS 1.2 | reverse complement strand
GCACCTACAGGAATATTGTAGATTTTGTCTCCTAGGGACAATAACCTTTTTGCATTCCCCTTTCGTGTGTATAGCACCGTTTTGGATACTGCTACTGGACCAAGCAAGGTCATTAGTTTTTCTCTTTCAGCAGAGCGTCCAACTGTAAAAAGCAAGACGTTGGGGTCCTCTAGTACCGCCTTGTATCCCCTCGCCCAAGGCACAAGTTGTATCGCTGAATTTGTTCCCATTTTCTTTTGCAATGCATCCACTACTTCAACTGCCATACCATCTACTTTATCGCCGTTTTTAAAACTGATTGGTGGCCAATTTTCGGTATAGATGGTTAATTCAACACAATAAACTGGGGTAGCCAGTGCGCTGAAAAGAAAAGGCACAATAAATTTACATATATTCAATTGCCATGAGTTTAGTTGGCTAGTTGTGATTTTAAAAAGGTTCATAAACAACTTCTCCAAATAGATTTCCCCTAATTTGGTAGTAATCGCATGACTTCGAAATTGACGTCACTCGAAATCCTGAGGTTTCTTTTGCATTACATCACTTCGCTTTAGCACAATCAAATAAACTTGGCAGACTAGGCACTTTGAAATTTAAATCTATCAAAATTATTAGATGCAAAGAAATACAAAATATTAAGATTTTCGTAGGAATGAGGTTCAATTGATTTCAAGCTCAGCAGCCAGTCAAGAGAGTTATTTCATTGTTGGTTACGGAACTGCAATGTTGAACTAGCCTTTTATGACTTGAAGAAGCATGCCTTGAACCTTATTTTATTTCATTGCAACCGAACCTTGTTGGGTTAGTACTGACGCGTTTCACTCTCATGAATTTAAAGTCCTGACCGGTTGCACCGCAGACGGAAATCGTTTCGGGAGGCGTCTCATGAACCTATGGTTAGGACTTTGTAACCTTCACGATCTAAACGAGTAATGTTAGTCGTCAGATGCCTATATTATTTTAAGCAATTAGCCGGCTCGCTAAAGCTTACTTAAGAAACGCTGAAATTTTGCAGAACTGCGATTTTCAGGTGGCATGATTATTCACAACTTTAGAGGGAATATATGAAAGATGAATATGAAGTTCCTACCCCACACGAACACGCATTTGATCAGGCCTTCTAAAGAGAAAATAATGGTATCGCTCAATAAACTGCTTTAATGATATCTTTAATTACTATAGATAGCGCACTCATCAACTATAAACTAGGTTACTTCGATCAATTCACGACTGTCGTAACTATATTTTGTTCCACAAAGGTGACGCTCCTGCTATCCTTCGATCTATTTTTTTTGCGTAGTACATTGCTAAATCTGCCCCTTTTAGAAATTGTGCTGCGTCGCTTTGCGACTTGTATAAACTGATACCGATACTTGTATCGATCAAAATTGCGCTACCAGGTAAAGGCAGGTCTAAAGTTATTACAATTTTTTGAGTCAATAATTCCGCTTGCTCTAAGACTTGAATGCCTTCTGCTAGAACTACAAATTCGTCACCTCCAAGTCGAGCTACCGTATCAGTTTCACGTAGGCAGCTACATACCCTATTGGCAAACTCTTTAAGTACCTTATCCCCTACTTCATGACCGTGATTGTCGTTAATCTGCTTAAAACCATTCAGATCCATGAACAATAAAGCCAGGCCATGTTGTTGGCGACGATGCCGGGCAAGTGCTTGCTCTAAAGTATCCATGAAATGTCGCCGGTTGGGGAGGCCTGTTAATCCATCCGAAAGCGCCATTTCGCGCAAGGTACCTTCCAAGATCTTGCGTTGAGAAATATCGTGCAAGAAGGCGGTAAATTCGAGCCGTCCGCCGATATCGTTTACATTTAAACTGACTTCTACATGAAGTTTTTTACCTTGTCGGTCTACTACCAACAATTCCCGACGTATTTTGGAAGTATCCTGAGCGTTGATGTAAAAAGTTTGGAGAATTTCGTTGAAGCTATTTCGTTTATCTGCGGGGATGATGAGATCGACTAAATTACGCCCTATTGCTTCATCACCTGTCCAGCCAAACAAACATTCCGCTGCTCTATTCCATTGTGTGAGAATTCCATCGCGGTCTGTTGAAATGACGGCATCATTCGCATGCTCAAGAATTGTACGCATACGCTGTTCACTTGCGCTTAGCTTCGCCTGCATCTGAACCATCGCATCAAAGGCTACTTGTTTACCCAGCGCAGCGCCTAGCGCGCCAGACATAAGACTCAAGGTTTGAATATCTTCGTCATTGAATGCTGATGGTATTGCTGACATTACCTTAAGGACACCTACTGGTACTCCATTTTCAAAAAGTGGCGTACAAATCATAGAACGAACGCCAATCTTGCGACAGGCATTAATATCCACCCTGGGATCAGATTCAGCATCGCTACAATTGAGTACCTGAGTGGAACTCACGCATAAGCCAGATAAACTGTTTGCACGCAGAAGGCGCAGTCCAACGTATTGTGCTATTGCTCCGCTCGCTGAACGATAAAACATATATTCACCATCTACTAATTCAATGGCGGCCCCTTTAGCTTGGGTTAGCTCCTGCACCGTGCCCACTACAAGTTGCATAAATACATCAAGGTGTAAATCAGCCTGAGCGATCAACGCCTGTGTTTTAATTATTCGTTCTAACCGGCTCTGTTGCCCTTCCCTATTTTTCATTTGCGCCTCCAATGAGAGTGGGGTTTTAGGCTAAACGCTGAATTTATTATACTTCTGTTGATTTTGAGAGCTATGATTTTTCTGCACTGAATCGCTCATTTTTTGCTTGTTCAAAGACTTGCGGGGGACTTTAATAAGGTCAACTAATTAATCATAAAAAGACTTGATATGTCTGAAATGAGTTTTCATATCTGTAAGCTAAATACGCGATCAAATAGCGTTCTTATTGATAACTACCCATACGCTATTGGCAAATTAATTAATGTAATCTTTAGCATTATTAAAATGGAAAATCTGTTTAAATAATCATGATCGACCCACAAACTTTTTACCTTTATCCAAAAAAATCAAGTACCTTCAAGGCTCAATTTTTTAATATTAGAGTTTCTCGCGATGAAAATATTTTCGGATCATCTTCTAGCAATAAACGCACGATCTGACAAAGTCATATTTTACGTACTTGCTGGCATGCAAGTTTTTCCTTTTCACTTGCCAACTGGTACGGCACTTGGCTGTTGTCGTTTTTGGTTGGAGTTCCGTTACTTTCAATTTCAGCGATACTAGTCTACAAAAAACCAGGTAGTGTAGTGACGCGTCTTTTCAATGGTGCAGCAACCATGATTTATTGTGCTCTCCACATACATCAAGCAATGGGCATGACGGAAATTCATTTTAGCATTTTTGCATTTTTAGCATTTTTGCTAATATATGCAGATTGGCGTGTCATTTTGATGGCGGCAACAGTAGTAGCAGTCCATCACTTTAGTTTTGATTATTTGCAAGAAATTGGCACAGGTGTAATGTGTTTTGCCAAACCGAGTTTGGCGATTCTATTTACTCACGCCGCGTATGTGATTGTCGAAGCCTCAGTACTTTCCTATATTTCAATCAGTATGCATAATGATCGTATTCAGGAAGCTGACCTGATGAACTATACGAGCGCCTTAACTAGCACGGAAGGCTATATTAACCTACAAAACCAAGGCATTAGTCCGACAAGCGCATCTGGATTCGCCCTGCAACACATGATAGAAACACTTAACTCCGCAGTGCACTCGGTTAAACAAGGCGTAGGATCAATTATTACCGCATCGACAAAAATTTCTTCTGGCAATTCTGATTTGCTAAGTCGAACTGACGTGCAAGTAAATGCGCTGCAAGAGGCAGCTGGTTTGATGAGCGGATTGAGAAGCCTAGTAAAACATAACGCGGATAATTCCAAGCATGCTAACCAACTTGCTACTTCAGCATCGAATATTGCTAGCGATGGGAACGTTGTTGTAAGCCAAGTCGTTGAAACGATGGGATCGATCAAAGGTAGTTCGAAAAAAATAGTGGAGATCATTGGAGTGATTGATGGAATCGCTTTTCAAACAAACATCCTTGCATTGAACGCAGCCGTTGAAGCTGCGCGAGCTGGCGAACAGGGGCGCGGTTTTGCTGTTGTTGCCAGTGAGGTACGCAATCTTGCGCAGCTCAGTGCGAGTGCAGCTAAGGAAATTAAGCTGCTAATTATTGATTCTGTTGAAAAAGTTGATGCAGGGAGTGACTTGGTTGATATTGCGGGTAAGACAATGAAAGACATGCTCATGAGTGTGCAACAGGTTACTAACATAATGCATGCCATCGCAAAATCGAGCGAGGAACAAAGGATTGGGATTGAACAAGTGAGTCAGTCCGTTAATGTTTTGGAGGAAACAACTCAGAGAAACTCTGTACTTGTAAGAGAGTCAGCAACAGCTGCCGAAAGCATGCAGGAGCAAGCAGAAAAAATGAATAGTGTTGTAGATTTGTTTCTAATTTCGGAAGTAAAAACTCGCGCAATATCTTCCGCTGCAGTTCAAAAGTCTCGAAGTTTTTACTGATCACTCACCGCTGGCTGAATAAAACAATAACTTCTGAGTTGCCTTGAAAAAGTTAGTCTCTAATTTCTTCGGTTCAATTCATACTGACATATTTTTATAAATAAATGTACCGATTAGATATGATGAGCAAACTAGCTTGTTCTAAGCTAAGACTACTGTTTATTTAGTTGAAAGGTAAATCATTCAAACTCGATAATAGTAACGTGGCAAATTTAGATTAGTAAAATGATCGCATCAAAACGACAAATCGTTCCGAAATTGATTAAAGCAAAGCAACGCAACTAAATTGTTTTTTCAAAAGGTTGGTCTCATTCAGCCGCGATATGAAAGACAAAAAATCTTTAGTAATAATCTACGATACTATTTTTATTCCCAGGCTGCATCCGGAATAACTCCCAACCCTTTAAATACGGGTTTAGAGAACCAGTATCCTTGCATTAAGTCGATACCCGATTTTTTCAGAAAATCTCTCTCTGCACGTGTTTCTATGCCTTCAGCAAGCACCTTGATGTTTAATGCCTTGCAAATATGTACAATGCCACAGACGATCGCCTGCCTGGGTAAAAAATGATCGATGTCGCGCACCAAATCCATATCAATTTTGATGATATCTGGTTGATACTCTGACAATAAATTTAGTCCGGCATACCCTGCACCAAAATCGTCAATCGCTGTATGAAAACCAAATCGCCTATATTCCTTGAAAATATTGACCAAATGTGGGCGGTCCTCTACTCGTTCACCCTCCGTTACTTCGAAAATTATTTTCTCAATAGGAAAATTAAATTTCTTTGCTGCTTCAAATGTAGTTCGAATGCATACTTCAGGACGATAAACTGCATTTGGTAAGAAATTAATAGATAACAATTCCTGCATGTTTAACCGTGCCGCGCCTTCGACCGCTTTTGATCGGCAAAGTTGATCAAATCGATAACGATTTCCATCATTAATTTTCGCTAAGATACTTGCCGCAGATTCCCCGTTTGGGCCGCGGACCAAGGCTTCATGTGCATATACGCTGCGGGTAGATAAATTAACTATAGGTTGGTAAGCATATTCGAACTCAAACTCGAACGGCTCATCGTTTCGGCAAGCAACACATTTATTAGTCGAAGCAACATCGTGAGGCAAGCTATCAATATCGCCTCGATATGAGGTATCAATTTGAATCGGAATCATTAGCAGACCTCAGTTGATTAACCATAAAGCTAAATTACGTTTTTCTAGCTTTTAAAAATTTTCAGTAAAGCTACAGCAGGTGATGCTACTCCAATCTTTCGGTCAGTCTTTGCGGCCTCGATGACTTCAACAAGTTCGTCATATTTATCTGCCTGGCGGTCATCTAGATTGGTCATATTCATGCTCCAGCGCGTGAAGGTTCGAAACTTTGCTGGTTCATTGTGGATGATGCGGGAATTTTTATGACGTGGATCTTTTTCAATTTTGTCGTATAACATCTTTAAGGTATCTTTTAGCCCTTCAAGAACCTGCAAGAACCAGCCACCGTTATAAAATAGACTACCAGTGACATCAATGATTTCATTATTAATCTTAGCAATTTTTTGAATGCCTATTAAATCTTCTGACGACATCTTTCTTGTGGCTTGGCTAATATAAATTAGTTGGGTAAGTGACATTTACTATCCTTTGTAGAACGAATAAAATTGAAGTTATTCAGACGAATTAAAAATTACGATCTAAGAAAAAATTGCCAGAAAGCATGTTATCACAAGTGATTTTTTTAAGTTTAGATTGCACACCATAGATTTTAGACCACTCGTTATCATAAATTACATCAAAACTATCAGTTAGACCAGCGATAATTTCAAGGAGGTTTAACTATTCTATGTTTCCATAAATAACCGGACTAATCATTAATATTCCGGTCGCAGTGAAATGAAATTTGAAGGCTCTCCTGACTGCGGGCTCATTACCAAAACTGGAGACTGTATTGAGTATATGAACGTTATCTGAGCTTGCTTAAATAGAGCGCTTTGTCGGCTTGATCAAATAACTCCGTCGCTTCTGTGCAAACTAGCGAGGAGGTTGCCGTGCCTACTGATATTCCTACCCTTACTTTTGCGCCATTAGCTAATTGGATATCTGGTCGAATTGAGTCTTTAAGGCGTCTCACCATTGCAATCGCATCATCATAGTCACAGCATCGCGCTACTACTGCAAACTCATCTCCGCCCAGACGTGCCAGTAAATCTCCGTGGCGCATTTGTTGAGAGAGTCTCCTTGCAACCTCAATTAACACTTGGTCGCCTGAGGGATGCCCAAATTGATCATTTATTTGTTTGAAACCATCCAGATCCATACATACTAAGCTGTAGGGGTGTCGAGAATGTACGCGGTTTAGAGTCAATAACAGCAACCGTGCCTAGCACATGGTCATTCCAATCTACCAGGGGTACACCGGCATAGAAGCGTAAGTGTGGGGCACTTGCAACAAGTGGATTTGAAATAAACCTTTGATCGTTAAACAAATCATTCACGATTAAAGGTTCCCTGGGAGACATGATGGTATGTGCACAGAAAGCAACTTTTCTATCGAGCTGCTGTACATTTAACCCTAGCTTTGATTTAAACCAAAGTCGATCAGTATCCATTAGAGCTACGACTGCAATCGGCGTATCAAAAGTGTGGGACGTAATTCGAGTTATTGCTTCAAATTCTAGTGAGGGTTCTGTATCCAATATTTGATATGAGCGCAGTGCATTAATTCGTTGCATTTCGTTTGTCGGCAAAGGACATATTTGATCTACTGCCACATTACACTCCTTCAAAATTCGAGGCTAACGTCTAAGCTTCCCAGTTCATTGTAACTTTTAACGCGAGTATTTGTTGACGCCCCCCATCGGGGGCGTCAACATCAATATCGCACATTACACAAATGTCTATTGTTAAAGCACCTCGTGTCAACCTGTAAAAATAACCTGCGACTGCGTAATAGCCTGATGACATAAAAGCGAATCCCTTGTTTTAATGAAAATTTTTCCTGTGCTCTTTAAAAATAAAATCAAACGTCCTTTAGCGTTAGCCACTGCTCAATCGTCTCTTCAGACCAAGCCAAAGACCGCCCAGGATTATCTGGGGGCGACACTTTGAGCGCCGTGTAAATACTATCAAACAGTACTTGTACCGATACATCATCGGCATCCCTTCTGTTTTCAGCAGCCTTTAATGCAGACCAAATCATGCATTTAAGTTGATATCGTTGCTGGTTAATCCCATAAAATCCTGGCCGTTTCTGCTGGTACGTTAGCCATATGAGGATGGAATTTGCCACCTGTGGAGTGAGCTTTTTGTGGCTACTCAGAAAGCGCCCAATCAATTCATTCGCCATCGCTTTGGCTTCATTAAAGGATTCTTTACTGATGACCCATGTCAAATGTCGACCGCCGCTACTCATTATCTCTTGACCATCCTCATCGACTAACATCTCGCCTTTGCGGTTCTTCGCTACATGCTTGCGGTGTTCAAGCTGCGTCAGTTTATAAATACGGGAGATCTCCCAGCCGTCATGTTCGGTTCGTTTTGCCGTTTCAAAATAGAGGCGTTGATATGGTTTTCTTGCATCTTTATATTTTGGAAAAACATCCAGTTCACCTTCGCCTTGTGACCAAAGCACATAAAAATTAACCTTGCCAAACTCTTGAATTTGCCGTTGATCCAGCGGTTTAACGATGACGAGATGGCCGCAAGAGTGACCTTGTTTGCGCGCATAGTCGCGTTGATGTCGCGTCATACCGATGCCAATTTTGGCATGCATCTCGATTGCAAAAGCAGGTAATTTGTCGATGCGTATCCAGCCACTTTGATAGAAATAATGCTTACTTTTAAGGTAATCGAGTAGTAAACGCATGGCTTGTGTCTGAGTGCGCGGAAGCCGGATTTGCGCTAATACTGAGGTATCGTTCTCACTAGATTTAGGCATAGGATGTTCATTCAAAGAGTAATTAGGCGTATAGACATCGGTCTTATCTTTTTCAAGAACTGCTTTTTAGGCATTGATTTAGAACAGTAGTACGCCGCCATAACGATAGATTTATGTGCAGTCCAAATCATCGGAAAGGCGCATTTGGCCTAGGTGTCCGGAATGTATTCCGGACACCTCTAATGAATGTCCCAAAAAATTCAAAGAATTTTTATTTTTTTTGATTTTGATTTTGATTTTGATTTTGATTTTGATTTTTTGGGTTTTACACTTTTTAGTGAAGTCCGATACCTACACAGGTAAGGACTCCAAGAAAATAGTTCCAGACGATGCAGGTCGTCGGGTGCGCCAACACTCTCACTTCTTACTGCTGTGGGATGGTCGCGCCAACGACCCCACATCAGTCTCACTTGTCAGGCACTGACCTCTCTTCCAGAGTTCAGTTGCCGGTACCGCTCGGTGCACGTAAAGGTGCTCGCCGAGCGATGATGGGCGGGAGAGCTGCAATTCTCTCGACCCACTCTT
>NZ_JBEONP010000087.1:0-9253 GCF_040544435.1 Undibacterium sp. GrIS 1.2 | reverse complement strand
CTGGACGCCCAAACTCCGTCCGTAGTCAGAAAGTTCCTGCATAAATGATCGGAGTTGGGGTACTTTTTACTTCAACTTTTAAGTGCACCAACGCCTCGGGGATGCGGACGAAAACATTGCTGCGATTCAATGGTGACAGCCAAATTCATTGGGTCAATGACAGATGAGGGCACAGAGCGAGCGTTCATTTTTTAGCAGCTGCTGTCAATTGTTAAATTTTTCTTGCTGTTAATAGTCAAACCTTAGTGGCAGATATGGCAAAAGCGGTGAGACATGAAGAAAGAGGCCATGTCAGCCCCAATTTAAAACCAGCCATAGACCGGGATTTTTTCGATCTTCGCGATTAGACAAATTTCGAGCAGTCGCAGCAAAATATCAATGTCGGTAATCCGCCTATTAACGGCCGGGCACTCTCCGGTCAAAATAAATCATTTCTTTGCCAACCGATGGCCTATTTGACATGCAAATGGGTGGTACTTTTGGATGAAAAACTACTGCATCTTTGAATTGAAAATCAATGGCTGGTTTTATGCAAATACTCAAGGTGGCACATATACCAAAGGCGAATTTATATTTAATTCGTACTCTGATCACGAAATCAGCATATTAGTTGCTCAAACATTAGATTGCGAAAATAAATTTATGCGATGTATTTTACGAGAATCTAATAAATTGAATTAATTCAAAAGATTCAATAATTTTTTCGCCAAAGAATTACTGAATTCCCCCCAATGAATATATGCGACACTCGCTTTGCAGTCGCTTAGCGAACTCGCTCTTCCGCTAAGGTAAGCATTGAACTTCTGCTTAAAATAAAGGCACTCTGTATAAATGCTGGTGCGATAAAGCATTCAAGCGCGATCTTAATGAATTAGGATACAGGGCGGATTCAACCGGTCCTCGCAACACCAGATTGTTGAACAGATTTTAGATACTTGTCCAGCGCTTCAGCCGGAGTTTTCCAAGCAAGTGTTTTTCGCGGCCTGGAATTCAGTGCATTAGCAACGGCGTGGATTTCATGAGCGCTCCAACGAGATAGGTCTGTGCCCTTTGGGAAGTATTGCCGCAGGAGGCCATTCGTGTTTTCGTTTGTACCGCGTTGCCATGGACTATGCGGATCGGCGAAGAATACTTTCATCCCTGATTCGACTGTAAAGCGGGCATGGTCAGACAGTTCTTTACCGCGATCCCAAGTCAACGACTGCCACAAAAGGGCTGGCATGTCGATCACGGTATTCTTGAGCGCATTAGCCATCGTGACAGCTCCGTAGCCAGCGAGGGCGGGGCCATTCTTCGTCCTCGGTATCAATCCATAACCATCCTCACGAGGTAGGTGGACAAGCATCGTAAATCGGCTGGATCGCTCTACCAAGGTGCCGATCGCGGATCGGTTTAGTCCAATGATTAGGTCACCTTCCCAATGCCCCGGCACTGCACGACCTTCCGCTTCCGCAGGCCGGTTAGAGATCATCACATCCTCGCTGACGTGTGCCCAAGCCTTTGCTTGAGCCCTTGCCCTCGGCACGCGCAACGCTCTCCCAGTGCGCAGGCAACTAACCAACTCGCGCTTGAGGGATCCTCGCCCATGGATATAGAGTGCTTGATAAATGGCTTCGTGAGAAATTCGCATGGATTCATCGTTAGGGAAATCGGTCTTCAGCCGGTTAGAAATCTGTTCGGGCGACCAACCATTGACCCATTTACGGTCACTGCGATGTGGCTTGTTTCTCCCAATGAATGGCGCTTGCTGCGGCCCAGCAACTTGACGCCCATCGGCGTCTCGAACTCCACCTTCAAGACGGTCTTGAACATAGTCGTGCAAGCGTTTATTGGTCGCCAGTTTCGAAGGCTTAGGCCTCTTGGCAACCAACTCCGTCTTCCACTGCGCAACCGAAGCTCTATACTCAAGTCTGCCACAGCGAGTTGCAGCATTACGCGTCAGCTCACGGGAAATAGTTGACGCGCTACGCCCGATACGACGCGCAATCTCTCGTACCCCAACGCCCTGGCACGAAAGAATTCCTATCTCCTCTCGCTCAGCAAACGATAAGTACCTCCCAGATACGGGCTTCAATATAGAAAGTGGCATACCTCCATTATGACGAAACCAACGAGTCCCGACTGCCGGGGCCACACCAACTGCTTCAGCAGCTTTTTCACTTGTGATCCCCGTCGCTATTTGTTCCCAAAATCGCCGTTCGGTTTCCCGACGATGCGACGGCGCACCTGGTGAGCGCATCGGCCCTCGTCCCGTCAACTTGTTCATCCAGCCCGCTGGTCGCCCCATAAACAACTCCTCAATTAAAGGTGTTGCGAGGACCGGTTGAATCCGCCCAGTTATCCCCAATTTTTGTGGATAACTCCTATCGTATTTTGAGGTTTAATGTTGGTAAACTCAAATCCGCTGCCTACTAATTGTGGTAGCCTACGATTCCTTGATGCAACAATAGTTACTACTCTAGTGATTACACCAACGATGATTGCACCTATTTCTAAATGGGTAAAAGAACTTGCATTTCTTAGAAATAGTTACGCATTTATCCTCGCTTGGCCTCTCATCTGTGCTGCTTTAATTTCGACCGTTTGGTGGAGCTATTACTCAGGCATCGAGCAAGACAAAAAACTCCTCCATACAAATGCATTAAAAGACGCAGCATCACTCTCGCGTGCGTATGCCCAATACCTCAACCGTACCATTGAGCAGCTTGATCAAATCAGTATGCATGTCAAATACGATTGGGAGCACTCGAATCGGTCATTGCGTTTGGGTGAATTAAGATCACAAGGCTTATTTACTGCCTCGCAATTTGCACTGGTAGCAATTTTGGATAAAAAGGCTAATCCAGTCACATCCACTGCGCCCATGGAGGCATGGCAAGATTCTACGTTAAAAGGTCTATTTTTTTATCATCAATTCAATAACTCCAGTGCAATGCAAATCGGCTTACCCGTGGTCGTCAATAGTTCAGGTAAGCCGGTAGTACAATTTACTCGCCGGCTAGAAAATGCTGATGAAGAGTTTGACGGCATCGTCGTGATTTCAGTCGATCCCTCTTACTTTTCCTCTTTCTACGATGAGCAAAGTATTGGTAAGAGCGGACTGTTAGCCGTTCTCAGCAATGAAGGTGTGGTGGGGACTTCAAGAGTAGGCAATATTATTTCCCATGTCAGCACAGACATATTTGCAAAAGAGTTGTCGATTAAAACGCCGATAGGAACAGATTATTTTCCTGGTCAATCCATCTTTGTTGATCAAAAATCTCGATTTTTAGGCTGGCAAAGTCTTGATGCCTACAAAGTCACTGCGGTGGTCGGATTATCAGAGCAAGAGCTACTCAGCACACACGAAGATGCTTGGAAACACAACAAAAATTCGACCATCACTGCAACAATCGTTCTCCTCCTATTTGCAGCTATTGCGACCTGGATGTCGACTCGCCTCGCCTGGAGAAAATATCAAGCTAAAGAAGTCAGAGACACGTATCGGCTCGCTACAGAGGGGACTGACGAGGGCTTTTATATGATGAATGCTCTCCACGATATTCACGGCAATATTATTGATTTCCAGGTGATTGATTGTAATGCACAAGGAGCACTGTTCTTCGGACTGAATAGAGAGGAATTAGTGGGGATGAATATGTCCTCGCTTCAAGGGGAGCACTACTTTAAAACGATGATTGCAACCTACTCCAAGGCAATGGAAGTCGGCTTTTATGAAGATGAATATGAATATGAAATGTCGGACGTCAGTCCGATGAATATCGCGTGGGCCAAGCGGCGACTAGTTCGCTCTGGCGCCAGTTTAGCTGTGACTATTCAAGATATTAGTGCGAAGAAAGAAGCTGAGCAGGAGCTCCATCGTTTAGCAAATAGAGATGGATTAACTGGTCTATATAACAGGCATTGGCTAATTGGCTACCTACCCAAGGCAATTTCAAGAGCAAAAGCAAGCGATCAAATGATCGCTTTGCTGTTTATTGATTTGGACGGATTTAAAAATGTGAATGACACGCAGGGTCATGTAGCGGGAGACCATCTATTAAAGTCAGTAGCCTCGCGTCTTCAATCTGTGTTGCGTCCGTCGGACAACGTGGTCAGATTGGGTGGAGATGAATTCTTAGTAGCGATGGATCCGGTCGAGCTAGAAAGTAAACCCGCGAGAGTTGCGGAACGGATAGCAGAGGCCTTTAAACAGCCGTTTTGGTGGGAGGGTATAAAACACGAAATTGGTGCCTCTATTGGGATCAGTATGTTTCCGCGTGATGGAAGTGATACTGAAACGCTATTAAAGAATGCAGATATCGCAATGTATTCCGTTAAAGCTGCCGGAAAGGGACACTATGATTTTTTTAAACCAGAGATTTATACAAAACTAAAAACGCGTTTTGAATTGGAGCAAGCATTATCTCATGCGATCGAAGTCGACCAATTCGTATTGTATTACCAGCCACGTGTAAATACGATCACTGGAGAAATGACCAGCATGGAAGCATTAGTGCGATGGATACATCCAGATAAGGGACTTATTCCTCCAATCGATTTTATTCCGATTGCTGAATCTACAGGAATGATCTTGCGTTTAGGCGATATGGTCATAGAAAAGGCTTGCGCCCAAATCGCGGCTTGGAAAGAAGCACAATTACCTGTTGTTCCAGTTTCCATCAATGCATCTGCCAGACAATTTAATACAGGACATCTTCCTCAGAAGCTAGCGGATTGTCTGACTAAATATCAGATTAACTCTGCCCTTTTGGAGGTTGAGATTACCGAGTCTGCAATGATGGGGGAGGATAATGCCATCATTGCCGAACTGAGTTCGATCAGCGCACTAGGTATCAAACTGTTAGTCGATGATTTTGGTACAGGCTATTCTTCTTTATCTCAGCTACAACGACTTGATATGGATATCCTCAAAATTGATCGCGTATTTACGAATGAATTAACGAGTTCGAGTGAAGGTGAAATATTTTTTAAAGCCATAGTATCTATGGCACATGCGTTGAACATGAGCGTGGTCGCTGAAGGGGTAGAAACAAAAGAACAACTAGCAGCTCTAAGGCGACTAAGTTGTGACGAAATTCAAGGTTATTTCATTTCACGGCCAGTACCTGCAGACCAAATTCCTGCATTACTTAATCAGCCGTTTTTACTGTCTGAGAATCAATAATTGTCACTATTTAAATTCACCGATTTGTTAAAGAATTCTATTTATTAGATACATCTGAATTTTTGAACGCTGGAGAAACGATGAAAAACAGCCATGACCGTTTTGGTATTCCTGAAGAAAACTTACGCGCGGCGGAACAGTCTACCAAGAAACAAAAGGGATACTTACCGCAAGTGTATGTCCCGACTAGGAAAGAAGTAGCTACGCTGAAGATAGAAAAATTGTCGAAGATTTTAATTGGCTGGATGTGCAAAAGTCCGACTGAAATAATTCCTAGTCGCAGTCAAATAGCAGAAGTAAGAAATATTCTATTAAACAGGGAAGACGCCTCCCAGCTTAGTGGCTTAATCACGATGTGCAATTACTATATCCATAATGACTAATTTGCCACAAACATCAACTTAAGCGCGTTTGTTTAACAGCTTAGACTTTTCCTGACACGAAAAACATATCCAACGTCGTGAATTTGTCTTCGTGACGATATTACCTTGTTGAACATCGACATAGCCTTGATGACTTGAACAGTATTTTTTGCCCGTAATGGACACTTCCGCTTTTGAGGCGATATCAACAGTTTTAGACATACTGCACCGTTCTAATTTTGTTGAGAGTGAATCTGTATCTAAATTTAGAAATGCGCAACGATGTGCAATATTCAGAATCAGGTAACAATACTTTGCCACGATATCAATCCCGTTTAAATCTATTTATAAGAGTAGGCCACTGATTTTTGATAGCCATCTCAAATCAAGTTGATCTTTTCGTAAAAATACGAATTGCATTCATCTATAACGACAACCACAGATTATCCCAATCACCAGGCTGAAATTTGCCTTCTCTTTTAAATTTCAATTGATTGTTGTGATCCAGTACAAAGTGGGTTGGCTGAGTAGTGATAGTGCCAAAATTATCTTTATGCTCAGGTGCGTTGCGCCAGACTGTAGGGAACCTTTGATTTTTGGGATAGCTATGCGTAGTGAGGTCGTTGTAGTCGTCTAAATCTTTTTTGTTGCTGTCCAAATTCACACCAAGAAGCATAAATTTATTTTTGCTATTGCGTACATAAAATTCCCGCATCAGTTTTAGATCATCGCTGCATAAAGCGCAATCAAAAGTAAAAAAACTCACCAGCACAGTCATATCTGAGAAATCACGCAGGTTAATTTTTTTACCAGATACATCCGTACCACCCAAAGTGTAAGACGTTACTTTTGTTTGCGCGTCAACAGAGTTAAGCCAATACGATACACCTCCATTGGAGGTTGTTCGTTGGGCAGCCATTTTTGGTAAATTTTTTGAAATGTGCCGTCCTTTTTAATTTGACGCATTGCGCCCTCCCACAACTTAATAGTGGCAAGTGGGGTCTTTGCCGAGAACGCTAGAAAAAGTTCCAGACTATCTAAAATCATCACCGTTTCTACATCATCGCCAGAGTAGCCTATGTCCTTTAACACCGATGGCACGACAACACAACCTTCTGACCACAAATCAAAGCGATTCATCATCAGCATTTTCGCAGTGATCTGGGGTGTAGAAGCTAAATCCAAATTGTGAAAGCCTTTTTTTACAGCTGCATCTGCAAATATGCTGTCTCTATATGCACCTACAGGAGCGTCGTAGATTTTGTCTCCTAGGGACAATAACCTTTTTGCATTCCCTTTTCTTGTGTACAGCACCGTTTTGGATATGGCCACTGGACCGAGTAACGTCATTTGTTTTTCTCTTTCGGCAGACCGTCCAACTGTAAAAAGCAAGACATTGGGGTCTTCTAGCAACGCCTTGTATCCCCTAGCCCAGGGAACAAGTTGTATCGCTGAATTTGTTCCAATTTTTTTTTGTAATGCATCCACTACTTCAACTGCCATACCATCTACTTTATCGCCGTTTTTAAAACTGATTGGTTGTTAAACAGCGCAGAGAATTTTCCACTTCAATTGAAATTCAGCGTCAAGGAAATTTTCGCCGATCCAATGGCCGCAAGGGCTTCTGTGAATCTCTCTGGAAACGCCCCGCGCTGACAACTGGAAAATTAACGACGCTGTTTGACAACTTCTGTCTTGAGCGAATATAACGCACCTGCAAATCGTGACTTTGCACATATTCTAGATACCAGCTCTTGGGTGCATTCTTTGTTGGATAGCCCAGTTGCCTAATGGTCGGGCAAATGCGTTTTTCGAGCTTGATATAAAGTTTGATTGCTCGAATGCGGTCTTCGTATGAGTACATGAACTACCTCCAAGTAGTCCATGTTTTTGTCTGTACCCCCTATTACATCATTTTTAAGGGCTCTTTACACTAAAAACCTCAGCTCCCAATCACCACCCGAGTAGCCTCCACCACATCAAGGTCACACACCTCAGGCTTGTGTCCATCATCGAATGCCACTCGTCCAATCATGTGATTCACAGCCTCCTGCAATATCGCTCCGGCGCTGGCAAATGAGATCCCCTCCCCGATCAAGTCTGCGATCCTGTGAGAAGGTAAATTTGGATCAAATGACGCATGATTGTCTTGCATCCACTCGTGAATGAACTCGCTGAGTTCTTTGGTGCTTGGCATTCCAAATTCCAGTTTCTCGGTAAAGCGCCCTCCTCTCAATGCAGCTGGATCAATCCGGTCTGGCAAATTCGTCGCGGCGATAAATAAGATGTCGTTGTGTTTGCCTCCGGCACCATCGATCTCTGTTAATACACGATTGGTCGCACTACTGACATAAGAGTTCTGCCGATCCATCAAGATGTCATCTGCCTCGTCAATGAAGAGGATGCACGGACGAATATCTTTTGCTTCTCGCATGAGACGGTCTAGTTCTTGCGGATCATGGAGTAAGGCATGTCCTGTCGTACTAAGAAATGCGTAGTCAGTGGCTCTGGCTAGTGCACGAGCGGTTTCTGTTTTGCCGTTGCCGGGCGGCCCGTAAAACAGCAACCCCGTTGGCATACTGCCACCAAAGGCTTCCACCGACTCGCTATTGCTCAGACGGTAGACGATCAGTTCAAGTTGCCGCCGGAGTTGGGCGGATAGAGTTAGCTGATCCAACGATGTAGTGTGTTCGGGTAAGTGGCCTTTTCTTCCTTGGACGCGACGCATGGCTCTCTTCAGAAGCGAGGCATTAATCACGGCGTTTGTGATCCCGGTATGCATCGCTGCTATTTCTTCAGCTACTGCTTGGATTCGTTTTACCGAATACCCCGTCCAGCGTTGGATCATATGATGGATGCTTGGCAGATCCAGATCATACCGACTGACATAGCGGTGGACTGCATTGAGAAGAATGGCCAGTCTGGCGTCGTCATCGGGAGGGGTGACTTCAATCTTAAAATCAAAGCGACCCTCGCGAATCGCCGCAGCATCCAGTCGTTCCAGGAAATTCGTCGCCCCCACCAGGACAATGGGATGGGATCGTAATTTGACGATCTCTGCCAATATCGTGTTGGTGGTCTTATTTGTCTCATCCGAGCCACCGGACACCAATGCTCTGTGCTGAATAAAACTATCAATTTCATCCAGAAACAGAACACACGGTGCCTGTGCCTTAGCATCATTAAAGATCTGCATGACTCTCTCTGTGGTGTCATTGACCCATTTACTGGCGACATCACCGAACGCCACCGAGATGAGAGGCAATCCCATTTCTCCTGCCAAGGCTTCTGCAAAATAAGTCTTGCCGTTTCCGGGCTCGCCAAATAACAGAATTCCGTTTCGAGGTTTGGTGCGTCCGGTTCCGTGTGGCATGCCGTTGCCTTGTATGTCTTTGATAGCATCGCGCAGTCGTGTTTTGACATCATCCAACCCCATGATGTGCGAAAAATCAGTTGAGCTGTGAATCGCTGGATAGCGGTTGACCGGAAGAGCCAATGTCACCGGTGGATTGATGGATGCCGCACCTGGAGATTCTTCCTGCGGGTCATGAGGCACAGGAAGACCATGTACCGGTAAAGATGTTGGAGTGGAGGCTGAGGAGGAAACTGAAGAAGATGCTAATGGAGAACGGTAAGCGTCCGACGCAACCATCTAGCAATGATGAAATGAACGCGCCACACTCCTTCGTTTCAAAGTTAAGGAGAAGGCATGAGCCACGACCCA
>NZ_JBEONP010000086.1:0-9281 GCF_040544435.1 Undibacterium sp. GrIS 1.2 | reverse complement strand
CAACAAATGTTTTTCCTATGCCTAGTCCACCAACAACTAAACTAGACCGCTTGTGCAAAACAGCACGACGAAGGGAAATTCTCTCGTCAGAAGGATTCATTTTAGATTCCATGGAAAAAAAGGAATCTAAATCCTTTAGGATTAGATCCCGGGGGTGAATAAAATTTCAGTTGAGACCTGAATTGAGCCTTTGCGGCTAACAAACGATGTCAGTTTCCTGACTTAGATAATGTATTTTCACATCCTTCCGATCCAATATTCTCTATATGCACCGTATTTTTAGAGTTCTTTCCAATATTTGAGGTGAGTAAAAAGCATAGGGCTTCGTAAAATTGATGGTTGATGAGTGCATTATTGAATATGAATTAGGTATTTATCGCCCTCACCCTATTTAAAATTCTCACCTCAAAAAATATTTCCCTTCTTTTTCCTAATTGCCTATGTAATTTTCTCCCCTTACTTAGATTTTATGATTCTATCGACAAGTTTTTTCAATAAGGTATGGATTTTTCTCACCATTCGTAAACGGCGGATCAACTTAGAAAGTCAGGTCGGATTGGAAGAAATTATTTTGAGATTTAGGAGCACTTCTTAAAGTAATTTATTAAGATGCTATGGATTTCTCTCACCTCACTAAATTTTCAACATGTTTTTTCAGATATACCTATGGAATTTTCTCACCTCAAAATTAACTGGAACAATAACTCTCTGTTAAATGTTAATGAGAAAGGAATACCGATTTAATCGCGATTGGCATATCACTATTTTTTTTTATTATATTTCTATAAGCCTATGGTTTTTTCTCACCTTAAATGAATGGACTTAAAGTAAATTCTTAAACACCTATTGAATTTCCTCACCTTAAATGGTTTTTGTACATTATTTATAATTTACCTATTGAATTTCCTCACCTCAAAATCAGGTTAAAAATTAAATGTCCCTTTTGATCATTAAACAGTAGGATTTCTATGTTATCCACAGGCCCTATTGAAATTTCTCACCTTTACTTTTACCCCTATGCTATCAACAACCCTTAGCTATTGTTTTTGCTCACCGTAACTATGCTATTCACAACCCTCCCCTATGTAATTTTCTCCTCGATCTATTTAAATTACTCACCAATGTCTCTTAAGAATCAATGCCAGCTTAGGTTTAGCGTGCTTAGATGTTTGTTAACGTTTTTAAATGTTTACTAAATTATTGTAAACAACCAGCAAGTTCGGATAAAAGCTCATAGAAACTGTACTGTTCATCACTAGTTCAAAAACCACCGTTTTTATCTATCTAATTTCGTGAGTAACAATACAAAATGCCTGTCGCACAAGATCATTAAAAAGCTTAGGGAGTGCAAACAAGATCATTGAGATAAACAAAGACAATACTGTCGGAAATTTCCTAGGCTATTTAAATCTCTCACCTTAAATAACATTCAGGTATCACGTGACGCTTAAAAGATTAAAACTTAAAAATTATCTTACGAAAGGATTTGCTATTCGGGGGTGATGGCCATGACTTCAAAACTCCTCTAGTTGAGTGTAGACAGAGCTTCTAAGCACTTTTATCCGTTGTCTTGAAACATCAACCGTCCAAATATTTAATGGCCGTAGCCGTCCTGTGGTCAGTTCTGATCCACTAGAACCGAAAGCAAATAGCGAATAACTGGGAAAAGAATTCCACACCAGGTAAATCTTGCTGGTTCAGTCAAGGACGAAAGATTTTTTCAAAGAAATCAAAACTCAATTTCTAAATATGGATGGCACAAGAAAATATATAAGGGCTTTTTCTGACAATGTCGTCACAAAAACCCTATTTAAATCTCTCACCACAACCAAGATTTTGCTATAAGAAAGTCATAGGTATACATTGCATGAAATTTTTAAAGGTGCGAAAATTGACAAAACCACTCACCTCAAAAAAATATGACGTCCAAACGTAAATTAACTGGCGACACACAAACGCTTGCGTTGTTTGAGAACCCTTTAGCTGAGATTTATAAAAAGCCAGTCCAAGTCTCGCAAATGTTTGTTCATAATGGTGTCATGACAGGGCAGCAGCTAAAAGCTTGGAACGGTTTATTGAAAAATGCGACTGAACAGAACGATATTCATATAAATTCAGGTGGTGATTCGTCTAGATCACCCTTAAAGGTTTTTAATATTCCACGAGTCAAGCTTATGGAATTGATGGGCTATAACAATACGAACAGAAAGCCCTTCAAAGACGCGCTAAAGGAAATGCAAAGACTGACGGCCGAATGGGACGTGTTGAAAAAAGATGGCCAGAATTTGTGGGCATCTTGTGTTCTTTTGCCCTTTGTTGCTATTGATAATGAATTTGTCAGTTATTCGTTTTATGAGCCAATACAGCCAATGTTGTTTAAGAGCACCCTATACTCCCATCTTAATTACGACATACAAAAAAAATTAAAATCCGACGCTGCGATCAAACTTTATGATTGGGTCAGCCGTTACAGAACAAATCCGAGTCAACTGACTAGCAAGGAAGATTGGGTTTTTTGGCGCATGGTCGTTCATGGCGAAGTTAAGGCAGATAGTTACTTGAATGAATACAAACTGTTTAAAAGAGATAAGTTACTCCCCGGGATTAAAGAAATTAATGAAATTTCTGACCTTCTAGTTGAATTATTGGAAGACAGAGAAGGTAGTAAGCGTGTCAAAAAACTGCAATTTAGAGTTAAGGAAAAACCTAAGTTTCCTGTTCAAAATGCATTACCAGTTAGTGAAGGAGCAGCATTTGATCTTAAAGGTGAACTAACAAAATTAGGTATCAGTAATCATTACTTTAATAAGCTAAAAAATTCGTTTGATGAAAATATTATAGTTGCAAACATTGATTACCTAAAGGCTAGGCTCTCAGAGACTTCCAAGGACACTATTAAAAATAAAGGTGCTTATCTAATTGCAGCATGCGAATCGAACTATGCAGGTAATTTGAATAAAGCGGCAAGCGTCCCCCCTAAACAGAGCGCAGAATCAAACGTTAAGTCGATCTTAAGCCACATTAACAAAAAACGTAACGATGATGCGCTACGGATGTTCGAGGAAATGAGTATCCAGGAACAAGACAGCTTGGTAGCTAAATATAATTCGCAAGATATTATTGAAGACGCACGGATCCCTATGGAGCAGAGCAAGAGGCTAAATCGCCACTTAATACCGTTCTACGCTTGGCTTGCATTGGATACGTGGGGCCAACCTACGCCAGAAGAAATAATTGAGTTCACATTGCAGCGCACGCTTTAAATAAAAGTTTGAGCCGGCTCAAACTTTTTCATTAAAATCATATTTCTATATTTATCAAATCGAAACTACTGACTTTGTTTGTCGAAATATTTATCTCACCTACTCTCCCTTATTGAAGACAAAGACTGCTATAAGCTACATTGCCTTATCATCATATATGGTGTGTTATACGGATACTTTCAATGAGCTACAGCATACCAATCAGCGCTTTCAGTCTGTTGATTGCCATTCGTGTATAAAAGTCTTTGATAGGAAGTCTTTACCCGATTCCAACAATTCTAACAAATGCCGCATCGCCATCATTAGATTGTGAGAATTTTTGTCTTCCCTTGGCTTGAATATATGGATAGCTTCAATTTGCAAAGATTATTTGAATGAGCTTCAATGGTTACATTTACATTCCACCTTAGGTAGAACTTTTGAGAGGTGATATTGAATACGGAAATATAAGAAATCTGACCTTTCCTGATCAAGCTCGAACAATACCCTCGTCAACCATACTCCAGTAAAAGACTTTGTTGTTATCTCCGCTGTGAAGATGACGAAAATGATGTACTACGGCTTATTTGTGTGAAGCCCGTAATCTCTAATCGGAATTGAGAAGATATCTTAATGATCGAAATAATAAAGGTCATTAATAACGACCGGCCATGACCAGGCAATGTCCAAATTGCATACTAATGCCTTAAACAGCGCCCAGAATAATGACCTCGTGTAACAGTAAAAGTACCGCGAATATAACGGGTATTTTTAGATTCAACTCAAGCTCGATCGTAAGCGGATAAAGAATTGCTATGATTTAACTAAACTTGAACCGGCTCAAACTACCTGTAGGGCGTAATTCTGGCCGATCAGCATGAAAACATCTACGGAGAAAATAAACACATTTGTTTTGGGGCAGGGTGGAGTAGGGGCTACTTGAACCGGCTCAAGTATTCATAAATGTTGGATGTTTGATCTTATTCGGTTATGGATTCTTTAAGCGCTTATTTTGTATCAGTTTGAGTCATATATGAGTTCAACTTACCTTGGGCTAGTTCAAGTAATTTGAAACATTAAGTATATATTTACGTTAATTAGTATTTGACATTACTTTATTTAATTTTATAAACTATAATATAAATACTTATCTAATTTATTGGGGGTTCGCATGATAGTAGTCGTTGGTGCCGAAAAAGGTGGAGTAGGTAAGACATTATTAGCAACAAACATAGCCGCTTGCGCAGTTTCAGATGGCTTTGACGTTTGCCTAATGGATACTGACCCACAAGGATCATCTTCAGCATGGGGAAGGATTAGAAGAGCGGATCCGAGTCTAAAACAATTTCCTATCATTGCAATTCCAGAGAATCCAACGAACGAAATCACATCAATGGCAGATAAGTACGATCTGATCGTGATTGACATCGGTGCACAAAATTATTTGACGATGTTAAACACGGCAGCTATCGCAGATTTAATTCTTGTTCCTTGTGGGTCTGATCAGTATGAAGGTGAATCTACAATGAGGGTGATGGAAATGCTTAAGGCAATGGACTACAAGCATAAAAAGAAAAAAGTTCCTGCCTTTATCGTTTTAAATCGTCTTTCGACAAATAGCAAATCAAAAGAACCAGAAGCGACGCGTGCTTTTTTCGAAGAAGACGGATATCCAGTATTTGAGTCAGAACTAAAAGATAGATCTTCTTGGAAAAATTCGAGGAGGGCAGGGATGGCAATGCATGAGATGACGGGTAAGTACGGCGATAAAAAGGCTACATTAGAAATTAAAAATTTGTACTCGGAAATAAAACGATTTGGAGAGAGCTTATGAAACCTTTTTCAAAGCCAACACGCGAGGAAATGAATAATTTGACGAAGGTTGTAGAGTCTCTGAATACCATTCCTTCAAAACTTGAACCGGCTCAAACCGTTGATAAGTATGTTTATCAAGTTGGTCAGTCCTACGATGTTCCTATTAACGAAATCAAGGTAAACCCTTTTAATGCAAGACGATTTGTCTCAGAATCTGGCTTAGATGAATTGGCAATTTCTATTGCCATCCGTCAAGACACTGCTGCGTTAGGGTATTTAGATGAGTCTAAAAAGGTTAATCTAATCGATGGGCATAGACGACTCAAAGCGAGCTTACTTTCAAATAAAGCAACGCTGCGTGTCGAGATTAGAAACCCACCAGAATCGGATAAAGAACTTTATCTACAATCGAGACGGGCGAATAAGGAACGTGAAGATCAAACACCATTGGACGATGCATCAGCTTGGAAATTATTGTTAGAGAAGGGTGTTTTTTCTAGCCAGAGGGAAATTTCAGAATCATTGAACATGGATGAAACTGTTTTTTCGAGAACATTAAGTTTGAGTGAATTGCCACTGGCCATTACACGAATATTAACTGATCGACCGAAACTTCATAACTTGCGAATGCTCGATGCTATCAGGAAGTTCTGTTCTGCTGCTGATGATGAGAAAACTGAACAATTGATCCTAGAGATCGATAGGAATGATCTAAGTTCTAGGGATGTCGACCTTCGCAGGGTCGCTTTGAGCAAAGGGAAGGGGACAAGAGTCAGGTCAGTTTCGATTCCTATGAAATACGACCATGGTGCCTCTACATTGAAAAAATTTGAGGATAAGGGCAAATTCGTTTTGGAGGTTACTGAAATCAAAGACAAAATTAAATTTGAGGCACTTACCTCGAAAATTAATGAGTTAGTCAAGGAAACACTCTCGAACAACTTATAGTCTTTTCCGCAATGATTAGGACTAAATCACTTAGTAATGTCCTGCTCTAACACCATAAAATAGAGCAGGGCATCCCAATTCATATATTTCGTTTTCTCGTTGAAACAGCCTTACCAAATTCTTCCATCACCTTTACTCGACGCTCCATTTCAGGAGTAATGTATATGCCGGTTGTGGCAATGGACTGATGTCCGAAATTCAACTTAACGATTTCAATTGGAACACCGCTTGCAATAGCATGTGTAGCGGATGTATGCCTGAGCCAGTGTGTACTAGCCATCGTCAGGTGTTTTGCACCTTCAGGTGATATTTTTGCAAATTCTTTTGCAACGCTTTTGAAAAATCTAACAAGTGATCGATAAATTTGACTCTTGGCCATTACCCCATTTGTTTTGCGCTTATCATCGATTGCGTTGAGTTTGTTGAGATGTGGTGAAGAGTCCATCAGGAAGTCAATTAATGGAACCTCTTCAGGCACCGCGTCAAGACCACCATATCCCCGATGAGCGAAGTACTGAATCAATTGATTCATGCAGACAGAAGGGAAGGGGACAGCACGCGGTCGCTTGCCTTTCCCAACTACATTTAGAATCCAACCTGACGAGTCATCTGTACTGCCTATCCGATATTCCAAATCCCCTTTGGAGGCGTTAGCCATCTCTGATAAGCGAATACCAGTCATATAGCCCAACACCAAAATAAACTTAAGTCTTTCCTTTGAGCTACTTGGTTCCATATGTTCGAGATACTGCAAAATAAAAGCCCACTGAGTTTGGGTAAGACTGTGATGCACTGCAATCTCAGGCTGTTGAGCCATTCGGGGTTTAATTCCGTCCCATGGATTCGAATCTAAATAATGTCGTTTAGTAAGCCAGGCACACATACTGGAACAAATAATTACCGCTAGACGTTGTGAGCTCAGCTTGAGGACACCATTGCGACTTGTGTGCTCAATTTGCCATTGTTTCCGCAACAAAGGTGGTATTTCTTTGGGCGGTTTTGGTGATTTCAATTCTTCAAACGGGCGCCAGTTCAAAGACCATCTTTCAGTGTTACGTTTGCCAAGCCAGCTTGATTCTGGAATTCTATATACCGTATTCCATGTCTCTGGATACATGCGTCCAAGATCCCAGAGGAAGTCGCGATAAGCAATACAGTCCTTTGTATCTAAGGAGGAAAGAGGTTTTCCAAGCTCAAGGATGGACCATAGTAAGAACCGTTCAACCTGGTTGCGATACGATAAATACGTATTGGAGTCTTTTTCAAAGGTACTTAGCCAAACCTGTATAGCCTCAAAATCATTCTCTGCGCCAGATTTATTTCTCTCGCCGCGGTTATGTCCGGTTGATCCATCGAGATCTTGCCTTGGCTTGAAATACTCGATGGGAACGATACCAAATATTTTTGGACGTTCCTTCTTCAACTCGACAATATTAAGCTCGCTTCGCTTAGTAAGGGAATAGCGCGAGAAAGAACAGGTGAGGGCGGCCTCATTGAGCGTAAGCCATTTGACGATAGATCGAGCTGTAATTTCGCCTAACCCTGGAACTGCGGAATACCAACGATAGCCATTGATATTAATGGCTTCGACAAGTTCTTCAAGAGTGTTAACGCCGGCTCGTATCAGTTTTTTGGCAACGTTTGCTTTTAACCAAGACGCCACGTTATCCATCCTATTTGGGTCGGTAACCGCCATATCGTGAAGCCAAAGCAAAGCATCTGACTGGCGTTGCCGAAGTCGGATGTTCCTTTGAGCCTTTGAATTTGTATCGGTATCTGAGTAGGCTTCTTGAAATAATTCGATTAAATCTGACTCCGAATACATTTCATAAGGATCTCTTTCTTCTCGAAATTGTTCTAACGTCGGTATTTTGGCCGCGACGGTGACTAGCTGCTCGGGATTAATCATAATGACGCGAGCCATTGATGATTTACCAAACCGTTTTGCCACCAATTTCAATTCTGCTCGAATCCAGTCGAGGGTCGATCGTGCAACTCGCAGATCGATACTGTGATCATCTTCTGAAAAATTTTCTAAGTATTGCTTCGCAATTTTTCCAAGATCAAGACCTTCTAAGTAGCCTTTCAAAAAAGCCAAGTGATGTCGTCCGACGCGTTCGAGTACAAGAGTTGCTTCTAGTCCTGGTTCTGTTTTTTTCTTGATTGGACGTGCCATACAGATTTTTCTCTCGTTAAGTCTTTGTTTTATTTGTTAATTATAATAACGACAACATTAAAAAAGTATACCGAAAACCACCCCTCGGACAACACTAGTCTGTATGTTACCTTAGTTAGTACATTAAAATAATGAGGTTAATTATAGTAGTAATTAACCCCACTTTGGTAAGCAGCCTCTCTTTTTTTCCTTATCGAGAGCGCTCCGAAGTAAATGTTAGGACATTTCCGGTAGTAAAACTGTGGACTTCCCCGCACTTTTGTAGACGTTTTTTAACTTGGCTATTTCTGCCAATCCCCCCGAAAAGGTAAAATGAAGAAATTACTCCTGAATTGACCGTTACTAGATGTCCGTAGAAAGATTTTTTTCTGGCGCTAAGTCAAACCATTTAACCAGCGGATTCGTCTCTAAATAATGAATCCAATGAACAAGTTGGCGATCGCTTGGGAGTATCCAGTCGCGTTGAGTTTTTACGCTATAGACAAGCCAAAGATTACTATTTTGATGCCCTCGACCCCGATATGCGTCGAACACACGTAAGCGTTGTAGAGACTTTGGCGAGCGGGTCTTTTTAGGCATAATGACCTCAAGGAGGGGAAGAGCCTATTTTTACTGCTAGAGCATGAGGAACCGAGTAGGTTATTCAATAATTACTTGCGCATTGGTGTGCAAATTAGTGCATTCCGCACTAATGTCAAGAGAATTACTTCCACTTAATGGTAAGTAATTTTTTAACCTAAGCTGGGATTCGATTTAATTAATTGCGCTAAGTATCTGAATTAAATGACTTTTTCTTATTTGCAAGTGTCATGTCATTTACTTCGGCGTGCTGCAACTCTTCCTGGTGTCGGTTATTTAGTTCTGATGTGGATAGCCTTGCTTGTTCGATTTCCTTTTGTAATTTGGACGACTGGACTCGCTCCCGGTCAATTTTCAATAAGGCACGCGTTTCCGATGTCCGGAATCGTTCCTCTGCTAATTGCAATCCATGATATTTAAATTAGCATGAGACCTTTGCATGACAGCCTTAATCAGAGCCGTTTCAGCAAAGGTTGAATTTTTAAAAAATAAAATGATGCTTTTTTAGTGATTTTGTCTTC